>JAQCBR010000269.1 GCA_027621295.1 Planctomycetota bacterium | reverse complement strand
TCGTCCCTCGACAGACCCAGCCGCTTGGCGACGTAGGGGATCGGCGCCGCGAGGTTTCCAACCACGGACGAGTCGCTGCGCTGCGGCTCGACTTCCGAACCCGGCTCTTCGTTCGCGAGAGGCTCGGTCGTCTCGCGGGAGTCGACGTCCGTGGCCGAGGCTTCGGAACCGCGGGCAACAGCTCGCGCGACTCGTGGCTCGGGCATCGTCGGCGGGGATGCATCAGCGAGCGGCGCGCCGAGCGGCTCGTTCGGGTCGTGGGCTTGCGTCGTGCCGGCGAGCAGGAGCCAGCACGTGCAGAGGCAAGCGGAGAAGAACAGCAGGGCACGGATCATCGGGAGGAGGAGGACACCGCGCCCGACTCAAGCGTGGATGAAGAGGCGATGAGGACTCGAGGCGGGGCAGGTGCGCGCGGAGCAGCCGCCCGGTTGCACGCATCAAGAGACATTTCACCCGGACTTGATCGCTGGGTGTCGATGCGTGCGGACAACGCTCGCGTTCCAACCCAGCACACCACGTCATCACCATGCTCAGGCCCGCCGTCCTCCTGTTCGCCACCTCGGCCGCGACCATCCTCCCTGCGCAAGAGCCTCTGCCGCGCACGCCCGTCCAGTTGGACTCGGGTGCGGTCGCGGCGAGCGCGATCGGCTTCCGTTCGTGGAAGGTCACGAACTCGCGCACCGAGCTACCCGCCGATCCGAGCCGGGGCCTGGTCGCCACAGCCCGTGTCGTCTACGCCGCTTGGCTCGATCTCGTCGGCACCGACTTCGTCGTCCGCGTGCTCCGCTCGGTCGACGGCGGCTACACGTGGGACCGGACGCAGGCCGTCGACGTCTGGCGCAACGCGACGGCGAGCGGGGAGCGCATGTTCGTCAACGACATCGGCTTCTCGGCCGACGGTCACGAGGTCTACGTCGCGATCCGCTCCAACCGCCGCCCTTCGGGCCAGAGCCCGACCAACACCAACGAGAACCTCTGGATCTGCGCTTCGAACGACCAGGGCCAGACCTGGCAGTCGGTGTGCGCGACGGTGGGACTCGAGCAGGCCCTGTCGACGCGCGATCAGCTTCTCGACGTCGATGACCTGTCGATCGCGGCGAGTGCGGGGAGCTGCCACGTCGCGTTCGAAGCCGACTACGCCTACGCGGTCGGCGTGAACGGTCAGTCGCAGATCCACGACATCTTCTACCAGGCCGTCGGTTTCGACGGCTCCGGCACGCTCGTCCGGCGCTTCGCCGAGGAGCGCAAGATGGGGACCGCACCGAGCGGGACGGTCGACTCCGACCGGCCGAGCGTCGTCGCGGACGGCCCCACGGTCATGTGCTCCTGGCAGGACGACAGGGTGATGCTCGGCAACAACGCGCTGAACAACACGTTCTCTCGGGTGTCACGAGACGCGGGGACGACGTTCGACGCCGAGCACGATCACACGCAGTTCAACGGGACGCAGCCGGTGAACATGCGGCAGTCCAAGTCGGCGATCGACGGCAACAACCTCTACGTCTTCCAGGAAGACCACCGGAACTTCAGCGACGACGACGTCTACCTGAGCTTCTCGAACGACGCGGGTCGGACCTGGACCGACAACGTGACGATCTCGCTGTCGCCCCAGGGTATCGACTCGGACGTCGTGCACTTCGCGTGCGTCGACGGCCATGTCTACGTGGCCTACGCCGACGACCGCAACGGCCGCGGAAACGGCAACAACGACGTCTTCTTCGTCGCGGACCGCAACGCTGGCGCGGACTTCCTCGCCGGCACGCACGTCGAGGTCCAGGTGACGACCGATCCTCGGAACAACTACCCGCGCTGCGTGGCGGCGGCCGGCGAGGTGGTGGCGATCACCTACGACTCGAGTGAGGCTCGGGGCAACGGCGCCTACGTCGCGGTCAGCGTCGATGGTGGCGCAACGTTCACCGACTTCGTCGCGCAGAACGGTGTCACCTCGGATACCGACGACCCGTTCGTCACCGTCTCGCGACAGCGCGATATCCAGGTGACCTGGGCGGACGACGGGGGCGTCAACAACTTCCGCAACCGTGCCTACACGGCTGGGGTCAAGGTTCCGATTCTCGAGGATCGGACGGCGTCCGGCGGCGGGCTCGTGCTCCGCATGCACACCGTAGCGGAGAACGGGAATCCGGCTCTGCTCCTCGGCTCGCTCGCGGGCCCCTACGCGAACGGACTGCCACTGGACCCGCATCAGGGTCTCTTCCTGAACCTTCTGCCGGACGGCCTGTCGCTCGCAATGGCGGGCAACACCGGCGTCTTCCTCAGCACGGTCTTCGGCGACGAGGCGACGTGGAGCTTCCCCCGCTTCTCGGTCTGGCTGAACGCGGACATCTGGTTCGCGGCTGCCGAGATCGACCTGCTGACCGGAGCTCCGAGTCAGGTCCACAGCGACCCGATCGTCCAGTCGCGCTGAGCGCACACGAGCCTCTGCGGCGTTCGCTCGCGCTGACCGCGGCAGTGCGCAGCTGGGCGGGCGCTGCTGCCTGATCTCCCAACTCCACCCCCGGGCGGAATCCCGCCCAAGTTCGACAGCACCATGAATCTGCACGCAATCCTCTCCGCGGCTGCACTCTCCGCCGCCCTCGCCCCTGCGCTCGCCGCGCAGGATCTTGCCCCGCGTCCCGAAGTCCAGCTCAGCAGCGGGCTGGTGACGACGAGCGTGTACGGCTTCTCTGGTTGGCAGATCGCCAGCCCGAAGCAGCCGCTCCCCGCTGATCCGGCCCGCAACCTCGCGCACACCGCGCGTGTCGTCTACGCCGCCTGGCCGGATCTCGCCGCCCCGGGCAGCACCGACATCGTGCTGCGATTCGCGCGTTCGACCGACGGCGGCTGGTCGTTCAACCCGCTGAC
>JAQCBR010000268.1 GCA_027621295.1 Planctomycetota bacterium | reverse complement strand
AGGCCGGCTCTGCAGCAGCTCCGCGCGCGCGTCGCGGCGCTCCCGCGCGCCGAGCAGCACATCCTGCAGGCGGCCGCGGTCCTCGGCGACCGCTTCGACGTCGACGACGTCGCCCGGCTGACAGGACGCCCGGAGCTCGAGGTTCTCGAGAGCCTGGGTGCGTTCGACCACCGGATCGTCGCGGTCGACCAGGGGCGAGGGAGGTTCCGCCATCGCGACTACCGGCTGGCGACGATCGCCGCGACGCCCGCCGAAGCCCGGCGAAGGCTCCACCGGGACGCGGCCTGGGTCCGCGAGGAACGCGCGGCTCCCCCACTCGAGATCGGGCTGCACCTGTCGCGCGCGCTGGAGGACGAGGCCTGCCTGGAGCCGCTGCTCACAGGCCTCGACGGGCTCGTCCAGCAGCAGGCGCGCCAGGCCGCGATCCGCGTGGTCGAACGCCTGCGGCTCCACCTCAATCGTCTGCCGCGCACGAAGCCCCACCTCGAGCACCGGCTCCGCTGGCTCCTGCTCGCGGGCGACGTGTACGCGGCGACCCTGCAGGAGGACCGCAGCGCGCGGGCGTTCCGCAAGGCGGTGCTGATCGCCCGCCACCTCGACCTGCCGCAGAGCCGCGCCCGCGCGATGATCGGCCTCGCCGACCTCGCCCAGCACCGCGGCCGGCTGATGTCGGCGCTGCAGCTGCTGTCGCAGGCCGAGGAGATCCTGGGCGCGGCGCCGGACGACCCGGCTGCCGGACGCGACCGCGCCCGCGCGTCGCTGGTCCACGCGCGCATCCTCGCCTACCAGGGGCTCGCCGGCGACGCGCTCCGCGTCACGCAGGAGGCGCTCCGCACCCTGCCGCGCCCGGCACCCGGGCTCGAGGCCCACCTCCGCACCGACCTCGCACGCTGGCTCGCACTGAGGCTCCGGTTCCCACGCGCGCTCACCGCCCTCGACGAAGCGCTCGCCCTCGCCCACGAGGCAGGTGACCCGCTCGCCGAGACCCGCGTCCTCGTCCACCGCGGTCGGACGCGAGGTGCGACCGGCGACCTCGACGCGGCACGGGCCGACCTGGACCACGCGCACGAGGCTGCGCGGCGACTCGGCGACCACCGGATGCGCGGCCGCGCGCGCCTCTACCGCGCCGAACTCGATGTCTACCTGGGGCGGCACGCCGACGCCCGGCCGTTCCTGCTCGAGGCGAGTCGTGCAGCCGAACGCGCGAAGGACCGCGTGACTCTCGAGATGGCCGCCGCGTTCCTCCGCGCTGGCGAACCCGAGCCAGCGGCGCCGCGGGAGGTCCCGATCACCGGCGTCCCGGTGACCGACCTCGCGTGGCTCGTGGTCGAGGGCTGCCGGCGACGACGTGCAGGAGACGAGGAGACGGCCCGACGCCTGCTCGAAGGCGCGACGCAGGTCGAGCACGTCGCACGCGTCCATGTGCTGCTCCGGCTGGCGACGCTGCGCGCCACCGGGCGCGCGCCGCTCGCCGACCGGCTGGTCCGCGCGCTCGCCTCGCAGGTCCGTGCCGGCAGCGCGAGACGGCGCTTCGTCGCGTTCGCGGAGCGGGTGCGGCTCTAGCTCTGGCGAGGGGCCGAAGCGCCGGGCAGCGGGTCCAGGTCGAGACCGCGACGCGCGGCCTGTCGAGCGAGCGCCGGTCCGAGCTCGAGCAGCAGCGCCCGGCGCGCCGCGCGATCGAGCCCCATGCCCGCCAGGAACCGGAGTCGGTCCGACCACTGCACCCGGACGGCGAGATCCTCGCGGTGACGCAGCAGGTAGCGCGCCATCCGGACGAGCATCGCGCCGCGCGGCACCCGGTCGGCCGCCGAGGCGATCCGTGCGCGGTCGAGGTCGAGGAGGTGGACGATCACTTCCTCCGCCGAAGCCTCGCCGGAGGAGACGATCAGGTTGTCCGGGTGGAGGTCCGGATGGACGAGTCCCGCCTCGAACGCGCGACCGACGACCTCACCTGCCCGACGGACCGCCGCGCGGCGAAGCTCGGGGTGACGCGCGAGGAACGCCGGCAGCGGCACCGCGCCGTCGACCAGAGACGTCGCGAGACGGAGCTCGCGGAGCGGGCCACGGCGGCGGGACGCGGCGCACAGCGGCTCGACGACGGGGACGCCCTCCGCCTGCAGCCGCGCGAGCACGGCCAGTTCGCGGACCGCGCGCGCGCTGGTCGGGAACGCGTCGGGGAGCGCGCGGCGCAGCAGCCCACCGCGCCGGTAGGTCCGGACCACCGCCGCCACGCCTCCGACGTCGATGCACCCGACACCGCCGCCGCGGCCCTTCGCGTCGGCGAGCGTTCGGCCGGGCGCGAACCAGGCTTCCGGATCCACGTGCGCCAGCGTCTCCGCGACGAGGAGTTCGATCCCCGCGCGGCGGACCTCCACGAACCCGTCCGGTCGCTCCACGCCGGCACGATACCGGGACGCGCGTTCCGATCGACGACGCAGTCGGCGGGGGCTAACGTCCGGCGGATGCCGAACCCGCACGCGACGCCGAGGCCCCTGCCCGAGGGTGCCCACGTGCTCGTGGTCCGGCTGTCGGCACTGGGCGACGTGCTCTTCGCGCTCGAGACGGTCGCCGCGCTGCGCGCCGAGCGCCCCGACGTCCGCGTCGACTTCCTGGTCGAGGACCGGTTCGCCGGCATCCTCGCCGAGCACCCGGACCTCGACGCGATCCGAACCCTGCCCCGCCGCGGCGCGCGCAGGCGGCTCGCGGCCCTGTGGGCGCTGCGCCGAGGCCGCCGCTACGACGCGGTCCTCGACGTCCACGGCCTCCTGAAGAGCGCGCTGCCTTCGGGCCTCGTCCGCGCCCGCCGACGGATCGGCTTCGCGCCGCCGCTCGCCAAGGAGGGCGCGCACCGCTTCTACTCGGA
>JAQCBR010000267.1 GCA_027621295.1 Planctomycetota bacterium | reverse complement strand
CGGCGTCACTCGTGCCGCCCGGCGCGCCGTCGATCAGTGCGACCGCGGTCGCACGCGCGATGTTGGAGACCTCCGGATCGGCCGCGAGGGCCTCGAGCGCGCGCGTGGCTTCAGGGCGACCGCTCCGCGCCGCGTGGATGGTGCGTGCGACGCGGGTCGCGTGGGACTCCGCGGGCGCGCGACCGAGCCAGGACTCGACCGCGTTCGCAGCCCAGCGCGCGCCCCGGTCGGCGTGGCAGGTCTGGCACGCGTTGGGCGTTCCGATCGCCGCCGTCAGGTCGGGACGCGGCACGCGCATCGAGTGGTCGCGGCGCGGGTCGACGACCATGTAGGTCTTCTCGGGCATGTGGCACGCCACGCAGGACGCACCGTCGGTGCCGGGCTCGTGGTGGTGGTGTTCAGGCGTGTCGTAGGCCGCGGGCTGGTGGCAGCGCGCGCACAGCGCGTTGCCCTCGGCGCGGAGACCGAGCGAGTGCGGGTCGTGGCAGTCGGTGCACGTGACGCCCGCGGCGTGCATCCGGCTCTGCGCGAACGACCCGTAGACGTACACCTCGTCGAGGATCTGGCCGTCCGCGTGGTAGAGGCCGTCCTCGAGAAGGCTCGGCTGGAAGTGGTCGAGGAGCGGTGAGCCGGGCCACGGCTCCTCGGTCACCTGTGCGCGGCGCGCGTGGCAGGGCGCACAGGTCTCGACCTCTGCGTGCCCCTCCAGCGGAGTCTGGCGCCGGGCGATCTTCTCGCCCGGCCCGAGGATCCACGCGCTCGGGCCTTCGAGGTGGGCGGGCAGTCCGAGCGCATCGTCGAAGCGCTGCGCCTCGGCCTGCTGCACGTGCGACGAGCCGGGGCCGTGGCAGGCCTCGCAGCCGACGTCGATCTCGGACCAGGTGGTCTGGTAGGAGTCGGACTCGAGGTCGTAGCCGCGGCGCACGTCCGTCGAGTGGCAGGACGCGCACATGAAGTTCCAGTTCATCGCCGGGCCGGTCCAGTGCATCGGATCTCCGGCCGGGGCGTGCGCGTCGGGGTAGAGGTGGAACCAGCGCTGCCCGCCGTCGGCCTCGGGCCGCGAGTCCCACGCGACCTGGAGGGCCTGGAGGCGGCCGCCGCCGATGTCGACCAGGTACTGCTGGAGCGGCTCGACGCCGAACGCGTAGCGGATCTCGAACTCCTGGGCCGTTCCGTCGACGCCGTCGGTGGTCACGAAGTGCCGATCTCCGTCGCGACGGAACGACGTCGTCACGCCGCCGTGCTCGAACGGCTCTGCGTCGAACGCGCCGAGGATGGTGGCGGCCGTCACCTCCTGCATCGCGAGGTCATGGTGCGAGCCCTGCCACCTGGCGTGTTCGCCCGCATGACAGGTCGCGCAGCGCGCGCTGCCGACGTAGCCCGGAGCGACAGCGGACGCCACGTCGTCGCCGCGACAGCCGAAGGTCGAGGCGGCGACGATTCCGGCGAGGGCAGTGGTCGCGGCTCGAAGCATGGGCGGCGAGCATAGCGACGCGTGCCGCCGGTCCTGCAACCGTCCGATCGGCCGACTATCGTGCGCGCATGGGTAAGGCCATCGGCGTCGTCATCGTGTTCCTGGCGCTCGCTGCTGGCGCGTGGCTCGTGTTCGGCGGCACGGGAGGTGACGCACCCGCGCCGTCCACTCCCTTCGAGGACGCGGCCGATCCGCGTCCGTCGCCCGAGGCTCGCGAGGATGCAGCGGAGCGCGCGCCCGCGCCCGAGGCCCGCACCGCGGCGACGGCAGCAGTCTCCGCCAGCCACGGCGGTGGCGGTGGCGGTGGCGATGAGCGGGCCGCGCCTTCGATCATCGTCGTGGTGACCTGGGAAGGCACCGGGGAGCCGGTCGTCGACCTGCCGGTCCACGCTCTCCGTGCAGAGGGCGGCGCGTGGGCGCCGCGTGCGGACGGTCGCACCGACGCCCGCGGTGAGGCGCGCCTGCCGGACCTCGTCGCCGGCACGTGGGTCGTCCGCACAGCGCTCGGCGCGAAGCAGGCGGAGGTCGAAGTCGGCGAAGGCGAGTCGGTGCGCGTGCGTTTCGCCATCGCCCGCGGCGTCCAGGTGCTCGGCGAAGTCGTCGGCTTGAACGGCCTGCCGATCGGCGGCGCATCGATCTGGCTGTCCGAGCCCTGGGACGACGCGCAGGGCGCTGAGGTCGCGGTGTCGGGCGCGGACGGTCGGTTCGTGATCGAGGGCGCGCACCGCGGCCAGTCGGTCGGCGCGTCGGCGCCCGGCTACGCGGCGTCGGCGGTGGTGCCGGTGCAGAGCGACGCGGGAAGCCGCGAAGTCAGGCTGGTCCTCGCGGTTCCGATGGGCACGGTCCGCGGGCTCGTCCGTGACCAGAGCGGGGCTCCGGTCGGAGGTGCGCGCATCCTGCTGGGCAGCCCGGACCGTCCGTTCGATCGTCGCGGCGCGGACGGTGCGCGCCTCCGTGGGCCTGCGCCGGCGCTGGTCGAGGCCGACGACGACGGGCGCTTCGTCGCCGAACACCTCGAGCCCGGGGCCGCACGCGTCGAGGCGGACGCCGAGGGGCACGGCCCGTTCCTGGGCGAGGTGACGATCGCCTCCGGAGGTGTCACCGACGTGGTGCTCACGCTGCCAGCTGCCGGCGCGGTCCGTGGGGTGTGTCGGGATGGCGCGGGCACGCCGATCGCGGGCGTCGTCGTCCGCACCGAGGGCGGGTTCGTCCTCGGCGCGAGGCAGGCGCGGTCGAGGGACGACGGGAGCTACGTGCTCGAAGGCCTGGCCGAGGGGTTGGCCGTGCTCGGGGCCGCGAGGAAGAAGGGCGTGGTGGGAGTGCGCAGCGAGGTCGTCGTCGTCGCCGGCCGGGAGACGACCTGGGATCCGGTGTTCGAGGACAGCGGTGTGG
>JAQCBR010000266.1 GCA_027621295.1 Planctomycetota bacterium | reverse complement strand
CCGAGGCGAGGTCGCGGGGCGCCGTGTAGTCCATCTTGATGACGCTGGCGAAGCTCGACAGGCCGCCCGTCGCCGACGCCGGGATGTTCGTCGACAGACGGCGCGCGAGGTCGCGCGTGAAGCTCGAGGAAGCCGCGTTGTTCGGCACGCCCGTCGGGGCCGGAGCGAACGGAGCCGTCACGTCGAGGCAGAGGTCCAGGCCGCCCGTCGGGTCGTAGACGAACGGCGTCTGCAGCGTGATGTCGATGTGCCAGTCGTTGGGCGAGCTGCCCGAGGCAGCCGTGCAGACGACGTCGCCGCTGTAGACCGTCACCACGTCGGCGCCGACGTTGGCCGCGAAGGTCGTGCTCGGCGCCGCGTAGCTGGACGGGCTCGACGACATCGCGATCGTGGTCCCGACGTAGGTCTCACCACCGGCCGACGTCGCACCGTTGATCGCGCGGAACTGCAGCCGCGTGATCGTGATCGGGTAGTCGATGCCCTGATCGAGGAAGTGCGACGGGTCGTAGAACATCTGGAAGTGGAACGCCGTGTTCCGCCAGATCAGGCTCGTGTTGCCCGTGTAGGTCGGGTCCATCCCCTTGGGGATGACGACCTGTGCGGTCTGCGCCGTCGCGGCGCCGGCCAGCGCGAGCAACGCGGCCAGGGTGGTGAACTTCTGCATGGACAGCTACTCCTTGTCGGATCAGGTGGCCCGGGGGCCAGGTCGGGACAGGCACCCCAGGGGACCCTTGGATGTCTGTCCAGACCTTTCGGATCCACAGATCCAGCCGGAGTAGGCGAGTCTGCGGCGAGGACGAGGAAACCGGATTCCGGAGCCGTAGGTGGTTCTCGGAACAAGACTTCCGTTCGGGAGATTTTTCGCCCGCGCGCCCTGCGGCGCCGGTTTCGTGACAGCGACGAAACCGGCGCACGGTGGCTGACCGCCACCCTGCAGCTTCGAAGATCCTCTCGATGCGAGAGGTCGTCGGCCTCACGGAGGAGGCCGCTCGTGGCACGGCTCAGTTCAGTCCGAAGCCGAGGTCGAGCCCGTTCGAGAACAGGATGCCGCCCTGGTTGACTCCGGTCGCAAACGTGAAGGCCTGCGAGAACAGGTGCACGTTGTTCAGCGTCGGATCGTTCGGGATGTTGAGCGACAGCGGGACCGTCGAGCCGGTGACCGCCACCGGCACCGACAGCGCGATCCCCGCCAGGAGTTCGCAGGTCGGCGCGCCGATGAACGCGAGATCGAGCGCAGGGGTCTGCGGCGCGAAGCCGAAGTTGACGCCCGCGACGACCGCAGTCGGCACCACGTTGCGCAGCTCCATGTTGAACGTCGCATTCACGCGCGGCCGGTTCGTGGTGGCCAGGGTCAGCGGATACTGGTCGGCCACGGTGACGAACGGCAGCGCCGCCGAGATGTCCGTGCTGCCCGGGTCGTTCGAGCCGCCGCCAACGCTGAACCCGATGAGGCCCGGACCGACGTCACAGACCTCGTAGCGGTATTCCACCGAGCCGTCCGCGTAGAGCGCGACCTGGCAGGTGTTGAGCGACGTCGCCACACCGAAGCGCGGCACGTTGGTCCACGTCACGTAGGCGGCCGTGCCGGACGGGTCGACGTCGAACTGGACCGTGCCGCCGACCGACGGGTCCATGTCATGCCACAGCGGCGCAAGGCGGGGAGCCTCACCGAGAAGGCGGGTCGGATCGCCGGCGAAGGTCGCTGCGGTCTGCGCGGCGTCGAGCCAGACGAACCCGTTCGAGCACACGAGGACGTCCGTCGTGCTGCCGCCCGGGTAGGGGAACGTGAAGCCGAGCGGCTGGACGGCCGACAGCGTGTCGTCGCCGAGAGCGAGGTCCGCCGAGGTCGGCGTGAACCAACCGTTGCTACCCGGCGTGACCGAGTAGCCGCTGCCCGCCGGCGTCATGCGCAGGCTGTTCGGCGAGCCGGCCGTGCCCGACAGGTCCCACAGCTGGACGCCGAGGTTCTCGTAGTACGACAGCGAGGTATCGTTGCAGCCCGCGCCGTAGGGGGTCACCGACGCGAGGTCGCCCGGAGGCGTGAAGTCGATCTTCACGACGCTCGCGAAGTACGAGAGCGCGCCGGTCGCCGCAGTCGGGGTCGCCGTCGAGTTGCGGCGGGCGAGGTGGGTCGCATTCGACGAGGCCGCCATGTTCGGCACGCCGGTCGGAGCGGGCGCGAACGGCGCCGTCACGTCGAGGCAGAGGTCGAGGCCCGACGTCGGGTCGTAGACGAACGGCGTCTGCAGCGTGATGTCGATGATCCAGTCGTTCGGCGTGCTGCCGCTCGCCGGAGTGCAGACGACGTCGCCGCTGAACACCGTGACCACGTCGGTGCCGACGTTGGTCGCGAAGTCGGTGCTCGTCGTCGCCCAGTCGCTCGGGCTCGACGACATCGTGATCGTCGTGCCGGTGTAGGTCTCTCCGCCGACCGAGGTCGACCCGTTGATCGCGCGGAACTGCAGCCGCGTCATCGTGATCGGGTAGTCGATCCCCTGATCGAGGAAGTGGGTCGTGTCGTAGATCATCTGGTAGCGGAACGCGGTGTTCCGCCACGTCAGGCCGGTGTTGCCGGCGTAGCTCGTCTCCATGCCTTGCGGCACGACGACGTAGGGGGACTGGGCGACCGCGCCGGTCGCGAGCGCGAGTGCGGCGGTCAGGGCCGTGAGCTTGTGCATGGATCGATCTCTTCCTTGGGTTCTGGCAGGCGGGGTGGGGCTGACCCCGCGAGCCTGCAGCAGCGTGTGCTCTACACGCTGTCGATCGACGTAAACCCCTATCCTGAAACGTCTTGCTGGATCTGTGAATCCGCGACGGCGAAGGCTCGGCCCGGCTGGCTCCTCGCCAGTTCATTTCATGCGGTGTTGTGGATC
>JAQCBR010000265.1 GCA_027621295.1 Planctomycetota bacterium | reverse complement strand
AGCGACAGCGACCGGCGTGAAGAGGATCGCGAAGAGCGAGAACGAGCGGGTCATGGGGCGAGCCTCGGAGCCGGCGAACGTGCCGGCGGAACGCGGAGGTTAGCGCGATGGTCACGCGCTTGCCCATGACCCTGCACCACCTACGATTCTGGCTCGGGAGGGCTCGATCGGCGATGCAACAGACCAGCAGCTTCCAGGTGACCCGGTGGTCGCTCGTCCACGGCGCAGGCGCTGAGGACCCCGAGGTTCGCCGCGCCGCCCTCGAGCGGCTGTGCGCGAGTTACTGGTACCCGCTGTTCGCCTACCTCCGGCGTTGCGGTCGCGGACCGGACATCGCCGCTGATCTGGTGCAGGGCCTGTTCGCCAAGCTGATCGAGACGAACGCACTCGGCAGGATCGCGGAGGGGAAAGGGAAGTTCCGCAGCTGGTTGCTGTCCTCCCTGCAGAACCATGAGCGGGACCAGAGAGACCGGGACTGCGCGCAGAAGCGAGGCGGCGGCCGGCCACCGATCCCGATCGATGTGGATCGCGCCGAGCGTCGCTACGTGCTCGAAGCACGGAGATCCGACAGCCCGGAGGCCTTGTTCGACCGAACCTGGGCCTGCGAAGTCCTCCGCCAGGCGACGCTGCTCCTCGAGCAGGAAATGCGGAGCGACGGCCGAGCAGCGACCTTCGCCGCGCTGGCGCCGTTCCTCGACCCCCACGCTGAGGCACCGGATCGTGCGGCACTCGCCGCGCAGCTAGGTGTGACCACGGTCGCAGCACGCGTCGCGCTCCACCGATTCCGAGGCCGATATCGGCAAATCCTGGTGCGCGTTGTCGCCGATTCCCTCGGAGGCACGGAAGAGGTGGGAGAGGAACTCCGCGCGCTGGCCCAGGCGCTGGCGACCGAGTGAACCCAACGAATTCGAAGGCCGTCGAGTAACGCTCCAGACTCCCTCCCGTGAATCGGGTCGAACCCAGGAGGACCCGATGGACGAGAACCAAGAGCCAACACCACCGGCTGGCCAGGGCAGCGCAGCGCAGCTGGACAGCGCGGCCCTGCACGCGGCGAGAACCGCCGAGACCGAGGAACTGCGCGCCCGACTCCAGGTCAAGCTGACCGACTGCGAGGTCGGCGAGTGCATCGGCCGCGGCGGCATGGGCGCTGTGTTCCGCGCCCGGCAACCCAGCCTGGGCCGGGACGTCGCCGTCAAAGTGATGCTCGCCCCACCCGAGAACGCAGACGGATGGCGTGAGCGCTTCGCGCGCGAGGCCAGAACACTGGCCCGCCTGTCGCACCCAGGAATCGTCACCGTCCACGACTTCGGACAGGACGACGACATGGCCTGGATCGTCATGGAGTTCGTGCAGGGCACGAACCTCCGACAACTGATGTCCGAGGGCCGACTCTCCCCGGAGGAATCCCTGTCGATCGCCGGCCCGATCTGCGCCGCGCTTGGCTTCGCGCACGAACGCGGCGTCGTCCATCGCGACATCAAGCCGGAGAACGTCCTCGTCGACACGGACGGTAGGGTCAAACTCGTGGACTTCGGGCTGGCCCAGGTCGCCGGGCCAGACGACCAGCGGCTGTCTCGGGTCGGGCAGGCCCTCGGCACGCCGCGCTACATGGCGCCGGAGCAGCTCGATCGCCCCCTGGAGGTCGACCACCGCGCCGACATCTTCTCCCTCGGAGTCGTGCTCTACGAACTGCTGACGGGACAGGTCCCAGCAGGGGTCGTCGAGCCCCCTTCACGCAAGGTCCAGGTCGACGTCCGGATCGACGAAGTGGTGTTGCGCGCGCTGGAGCGTGAACCCGAGCGCCGCTATCAGCGCGCTCGCGACTTCGAGAGCCGCATCGGTGAGGTGCAAGAGCGACGAAGTGGAAGTCCTGCGACTTCCACCCCGGCGAACGGGCTCCGAACGAACGAACCGGCGTACGGATTCGGATACGTCGACCTCGCGGCCCTCGTCGGAATCGCCACATTCGGGGTCCTGCAGGCCCGCTTCGCCTCCGCGTTCGGGTCCCCCGAGAGCAGATCGACGATGATCGAGGTCTTCGCCGATCCGCAGACCCTGCACTTCCTCGCTCCTGTAGGTCTCGCCGCGCTGTGCGCGATCCCGATACTCACCGGGATCGTCACCCTGTATCAGCGCCGGAGACGCCGCGAAGGCGAACCATCCGCTGCGCTGCACCTCCCGATGATCCACACGCTGACGGCGATCCTCGGCGCAGGCGCGTCGTTCGCGCTCGTCGAGTCAGCACGCGGAACAGGAGCGTTCCTCGAACTGACGGAGACAGATGCCGCCGCGAGTTCCGCGTTCCTGACGCGGTTCCGAGCCGAGACGGTCGCACTCCTCGTCATCGCACTACTCGCCGCCACCATCGGACGAGGAGCGCACCGCTCCCTGCTCGGAAGCCGTGACTCCCGGTGGCTCCACGCTGCACCGTTCGCCCTCAGCGCGGTCCCAGCGGGCATCGCGACTCACATGCTGTTCGACCACGACGCGTGGACAGGCTCCATCGGACTGTCGATCGAGGGGCCAAGGCTCTCGTTCGTGCTGATGGGATTCGTCACAGCCTTTCTGGTCTCGCTTGCCCTGATCCTCGGGCGCAGATTCCGTGCGGCAGGCGCAACCGTGGCGGTCGGACTCACGGCGGCCGTCCTCCTCAAGGTGGCACTCGACGTGCAGCTCGGCATGGCTGGTCCGTCCCTGCTGTCCGCCTCACTGCTCGCGATCGCCCTGGAGATCCCGCTGCTCGTGGCGACCCGCGCCCCGATCACGAACCGCACGCGGTGACGCGCCGGCACTACCCGGCCGCGATGCCCTGGATCTCGATCCGGGCTGCGGGGTCGAAGAGCGACACGACCTGGAACATCGCCATCCCCGGATAGTGGC
>JAQCBR010000097.1 GCA_027621295.1 Planctomycetota bacterium | reverse complement strand
CGCCGAGCTCGGCTCCGGGCTCGCGTAGGCGAACGCTACGCGCCCAGGGAAGTCCGCGTTGTACGCGTTGCGGGCCAGCACTGCACCCGTGCTCTCGTCCTGCTCGGTGACCACGAACTGACGCGCCCCCGCGCGCGGCGGACAGAGCGCCCATTCGTGATACGCGAACAGGCTCAGGCGCCTCGCCGCACTCCCGTGGTTGCGGAGCGAGACGCGCGTGAACTTGAGCGGCTCGTTCTTGTGCACGAAGACCGACACCTCGCAGGTGATCCCGTGCTCGTGGTGGGCGTAGTGCGTGACGCCCGCGGCATGTCGGGTGACCCACCGACCGCTCGTCCGCGCCCGAGCGAGCGGGCCCGGCGTAGCGCCCCAGACCTCCGCGCTGTGCTCGTCGCGCAGGTACAGCGCCTCGCCGCTCCACTCCCCGACCGGATCGTTCGTGAACGGCGTGAGCCGGTTCTCACGGCTGTTCCCGGCCCAAGTCCAGGCCGCGCCGGTCGCCCCCACGACGCTCCCGAACTCCGGGTTCGCCAGTACGTTCACCCAGGGCAGCGGAGTATCCCCGTCGCCCTCCAACACGATCGCGTACTCGCGTCCGTCGGCAGTAAAGCCACCCAGGCCGTTCGCGTGCACGAGCTCTGGTACGGGCACCTCGAAGTGGCTCGCGCCGGGCATCCGCTCCACGGCGGCTGTCCGCGCGACCAGCTCCAGGGGCAGCGGCGGCTCCCCGTCGTGCACGCTGAGTTGCGCGGACAGTTGCCCGCGCTCCCCCTCGAGCACGGCGCGTGCCACCGCCAGCAACAGCCTGTGGGCCGCATCCGCCATGCCGTCGCGGCGCAGCATGAAGACCCCGCCCGGCTGATGCCGCCAGGCCGCCCACGGCCCCCTCTCGAGCAGGTTCGCGATGCGCCCCTGGATCTCGTCGAGGTAGGTCTGGGGCAAGTCGTTGAGCACCACAACATCGGCCCTCAAGCCCATCAGCCGCCAGTATTCCTGCGCTCGCAGGACCTGAAGTACGAGCTCCAGGTCGTCTCCTCGTACGACTCGCACGATCAAGATCGGAAGGTCGCCCGAGATGCCATGCTGCCACAGACCTGGTTGTCCGAGCGTGTTCGTCGCGAGCACGCCCGCGTCCGCGCGCAGCGAGGGGTCGCTCCAGAGCACGTGAGAGGCCAGACGCTCGAAGAGCTGCGCCTCTGCGCTGGAGATGCCCAGGTGGCTCAGCCGCATCTGCGCTTCGGTCGCCGCGAGCGTGAACGCCCGCGCGGACGACGAGGGCGCGTCGTACTTCTCGGCCAGAGCGATCGCTGCCGCTCGGTCGGTTGCGATGCCCGTAGCGAACGCGATCTGCGCCCGCTCGCCAGGCCCGATCCGGACGCGGCGGCGCAGGCTCAGGACCGGATCGAGAACGGCACCGGTCGTCCCGGTGAGCGCACGACCCTCGATCGCGACCGGGTTCTCCGCGGTCCGGCCCCTCCCCATGAACCGCATGCGATCGGTCTCCCACTCGATCCCCCCATGCACCCCGTCGGTGCTCAGCACGTGCACGGCCCAGAGTGTCGGCTCTTCCGGCGAGCGTGGCCTTCGGCCGCACAGCAGCGCAGTGCAGCCCGGCAGGTACTCCGTCTCGAGGAACAGCTTCTGGAACACCGGGTGCGACAGGTCCTCGGACGGCGGAGCCAGCACGATCTCGACCAGGCTCGTGACCTCGATCTCTCGCAGCGTATGCGAGTGATTCACCAGCGTGAGGCGGCGTACCTCGACGTCGTCCTCGGGTGAGATGGTGATCTCGAGGCGCGTCTCGACGTCCTCGCCGTGCCGCTCGAACACGACCTCGTCGGGCCGGAAGGTCACCTCGTAACGATCGGCCTCCCGACACAGCGGCTGGTAGGCGGTCGACCAGGTCCGACCGGTCCGTACATCGCGCAGGTAGATGAAGTGGCTGCCCGGGTCGCCGGTCGCGTCCTCGCGCTGGCGCGTGACGGCTTGCCCACGCCACGTGCTGCAGCCCCCACCGGCGTTGGTAACGACCGTAGTGTACTGCCCGTTCGACAAGAAGTGAGCGATCGGCTGCGACGTGTGCGGAGAGCGCACGCGCCGGGAGTGCACCCGCGGCAGCTCCGGTTCGCCACGAGCGGGCTCCTCCGGTCGCGCGCGAACGATCGGAACGAAGCGCGGCACGCGCTCCTGCAAGAGCGGCTCGGTCGCCTTGACCCTGGGGTCCGAATGGAAGCGCCGCACCATCGCCGCCTCGTGGCTGGCGTTGGCGAGCGCGACCATGCTCATCCCCTGATGGTGCGCGAACCAGGCGCGCACTCCCTGAACGGGGTTCGCGCCGTGGGGCTTGGGTGTCGAGGCTCGCTCGTGCTTGCGCGGCGTGTAGTCCAGGGCCTCGACGAAGCCGAAACGGCCACCCGCGCCCTCCGCCGTCAGCCGGCGGAAGTTGGAGGCGGCAGCCGTAGGATCGACGAGCGCGGCCAATGCCGTGGCGTAGGGCGCCACGACCAGGTCGTCGGCGAGCCCGCGCTTCATCCCGAGCCCCGGCACGCCGAACGCCTGGTACTGGTAGTCTCCGCGTGGCCCCAGAACGTGGTAGGCCGACTCGGAGATGCCCCAGGGCGTATGCCTGCGGCTGCCATAGCGGATCTGTGCGCGCACGGCACCGACGCACGCGTCCTCGAGCAACGTCTCTGGCAGGCTGCGAAGAAAGAGCAGCGGCATCAGATACTCGAACATCGACCCGCTCCAGGACTTCAGCGTCGTGCTCCCCTCGACGTTGACCAGCGCGCGCGAGAGGCGGAACCAGTGTTCTTGCGGGACCTGGCCGCGGGCGATGGCGAGAAAGCTCGCCAGACGCGCCTCTGAGGCCAGCAGGTCATAGTGCGACTCGTCTAGACGCGCGGGTCCGTTCTCGTCTGCGAGGCGGCAGCCGGTCGTGAAGACGCCGCGCTCCTTGTCGTAGAGGAACCCCCACTGCATCGCGTCGGCGAGCTGGGTGCACCACTCGGAGAGCTCCATCAGCCGCGGTCGTCGCTCGTGCACGCTCGAGGTGTCGTCCACCAGCCCCTCGAGCGCCTTGACCAGCAGCCCCGCCCAGGTCACGACGTCATCGCGCAGCGGACCGTCCGCAGCGACCTCGGCGACGCGGTCGAAGCTGCGCCGGAGCCGGCCAACGTGACCGCGGACGGCGGCCACCCAGGAGTCGCCGACAGCCTCGCCCCGGAGGCCCACCAGCAGGGCCTCGAGCTCCTTCTCAGCAACGGCGCAGCGCTGGAGCAGGTCCTCACCGGCCTCCCCGTCGGCCCCGAGCTGCCTCAGACCGTCCGCCAGCACGTTCGCCGTGTCCTCCGCCCCAGCGCGGCAGCGCCGAGCATCCGACCCCGCCTGCGGGCCTCGTGCGTGACCCAGCTCACGCAACCCGGCCGCAAGCGTCATCAAGGCGCAGGCCAGGTTCGCGCTGTCGACGGTCGAGACGTAGCGCGGAGCGAGCGCCGCCAGGTTGCTGGTGTCGTACCAGTTGAGGAGGTGACCTCGGTGCTTCTCGAGCAGCGCCGTCGTCTCCAGCGTCCGCTCCACGTGCTCGATGAGCTGATCGGTCGTCAGGTAGCCGAAGTCATGGGCTGCCAGCGCGGACAGGGCGCCCATCCCGATGTTGGTCGGCGAGGTGCGGTGTGCGACCCGCTCCTCCGGCAGGGCCTGCACGTTGTCGGGAGGGAGCCAGTGGTCCCGGGACGTGACGAAGCGCTCGAAGTAGTGCCAAGTGCGCCGCGCGACGAGGCGCAGCTGATCGGCGTCCTCGACGCCGAGGGCCAGCCGCGGCCGCAGGGCCGGGCGGCTCAGCCACCAGGCGACCCCGGGCGAGACCAGCCAGGCGAAAGCGATCGGAAGGGCGAACGGCAGCGCCGAGGGCCGAGCCCAAGGCGTGGCCCCGAGCACCAGCACCGCCGCCGCAGGGCCGGCCCACATCTCTCGCAGGAAGCGCGCGAGGCCGCTGCGGGCGGGCCCCCCCACCGAACGCAGCGCCACCGCCGACGCGGTCTCCCACTCCAGCAGATGGCGGTGCGTGATCACCATGCGCACCCCTGTCACCAGGATCGCGTGCACCATCTGCGCGGCGTGGTACGGCAGCAGCGTCGTCTGCAGCACAACGTGGGCGCCCGCCGTCGTCAGCTCCGACCACACGTCGTGAAGGAAGACCCGCCACGGTTGATGCGACCGTGGCCCGCCGACGAGCCGGATCAGAGGCGGCAAGAGCGGGAATCCGACGACGGTCGCCACGCCAGCCGTCCACACGAGTGCGCCACCCGGCAGGAACGTCCAGGCCGCGACCAGCACGGCCAACAGCGCCGGAGCCAACAGGCTCCGCCGAAGGTTGTCGAAGATCTTCCAGCGGCTGATCAGAGGCAGCGGGCTCCTGCTGAGTCCCGACGGCGTGGAGACCATTGGGAGCATCGCCGTCAGGATCTGCCAATCACCCCGCACCCAGCGGTGCTGGCGACGCGCATGGCCGATCACGCTCGTCGGGAACTCGTCGACCAGCTCCACGTCGGAGACCAGGGCGCAGCGCGCGAACAAGCCTTCGAACAGGTCGTGCGACAGAACCGCGTTCTCCCCCACCCGACCCGTGAGGGCCGCACTGAAGGCGTCCACGTCGTAGAGCCCTTTCCCGACGAAGCTCCCTTCGGCGAACAGGTCCTGATACGTGTCCGAGACCGCTGTGCTGTAGGGGTCGATCCCGGTATGGCCCGCGTAGGTCCTCGCGAACAGAGAAGCCGCTGCGCTCGCCATGGTCACGCTGACCCGGGGCTGCAGGATCCCATAGCCCTCTACGACCCGCTGCTGCGCGGGATCGATGCGCGGACGATTGAGCGGGTGCTCCATGATCCCGATCAGCTTCCGCGCCGTGTCGCGGGGCAGCCGCGTGTCGCTGTCGAGCGTAAGGCAGTAGCGCACCGACTCCAGGATCTCAGCGTCGCCCACCAGGACCTCGAAACTGGTGTCGCTCGCCCCTCGCAGGAGACGGTTGAACTCCTCGATCTTCCCGCGCTTGCGCTCCCAGCCCATCCAGACCCCCTCGGACTCGTTCCAGAGCCGCCGACGATGGAGCAGGTAGAAGCGGTCCTTCGCGCCCTCTGCATAGCGCTCATTCAGGGCCTTGACCCCCGCAACTGCGATCGAGAGAAGCCCCTCTTCCTCGGGCAGAGTCTCCCGGTCCGCATCGGGAAAGTCCGTCAGGAGGGCGAAGTGCACGTGTGGGTCCCGATTGCCCAGCGCATGCACCTCCAGCTGAGCGACCAGGTCCCGCGCGCCCTCCTTCGAGCTCAAGAGCGTCGGGACGATGACCATGGTGCGCGCTCCGGAGGGGATACCCCTTCGGAAGTCCATGCGCGGCAGGGTCTTCGGCTTGACCACCCAGTGCAGGATCCGATGCAGCAGAGACACGGCCAGCTCGCTGGCGGGTACCAGCGCCAGACCGGCGGCGAGCAGCCACACCCAAGGTGACTGCGCTCGAACGCCCGCGAGGACGAGGACCGCCCCCACGCCACCGGCCGTGAGCAGGAAGAGCGCTCCGAGGTAGACCGCGGTCGCGTTGCGGAAGAGCCGCTCGCGCAGGTTCTGCGCCAGCGGCGGACGGTGCTCGACATCCCCCTCGAGGCTGCGCCGCCCGCCGCCGATCAGGTGGTAGCCGACATGCGCTGCTTGCTCGTCGACGCCCGACCGCTCGGCCACCTGCCGCGCGCACTCGACCGCCCGTAGGGCAACGCGCACCTGCGCTTCGGCAGTCCGGTCCGCCAGCTCCTCGACCGCATGCCTGTAGCGATCCCGGCTCGAGAAGTCCATGCGGCCGTAGAGACCCTGCGGGTCGCGCCGCAGAACCGCCTCGATCAAGCTGACTCGTTCGACGTACTTGTTCCAGTCGAGCGTCGAGCACAGCCTCAGGCTCGTGATCGAGTTGCGTATCGAGAGGTGGCTCATGCCCAGCCGATGGTGGTACGCGCGGACGGCATCCTCGACCGTTGTCCCAGAGGCAACCAGGCGCTCTTCGAGCTGCCTGCGAAGCCCCGCAGCACCCGCCGCACACTCACGCATCCGCTCGAGGAGCTGCACGACGAACGCGACATGGAAGGTCTCGGGCAGCGGCGGAAGCTCGCCGTCGCAGCACTCGAACCGGTCGAAGTGGGCGTCCGCAGCGAGCCGACCGGCGCGGGTCTCGATCAGCTCCTGGGCCAGACGTCGCAGGTGATCGATCAGCGCCAGCTTGAGCATACTGGGCCAGGCCCACAGCTCGCCGATCGTGAGCGGCGCGACCGTCTGGAACGCGTGAATGAAGCGTTCGAGACGCTGCGCGTCGAGCCGGGCATCGCTGTAGCGCAACATCTCCACGGCCATCGCGTAGATCCGCGCGGTTCCGGCGCGCTCGCGCGTCGCGAGCTTTGGAAGCCCACGGTAGTAGCGGCGCGGGAGGCTGTGTCGCACCTCGCGGATCTGACTCTCGACGAGCGGGAAGTTGTCGAGTAGCCATTCCGTCGCCGGTGCACTCAGGACGCCGCGTCGCGAGTCGTCGGAGAGCAGACGGTAGCACTGCCGCAGCACCTGCTTGTCGTCACGGAGGCGCCCCAGCAGAGGCGCCTTGCCACGGCGGGCGTTGCGCGACAAGGTCATCCCGCCGGCCAGCGTCCGGGCGCGCTCTTCGAGCCGCACGACGCCGAGTAGCTCGCCTTGGGTGGGGCTGAAGTCGATCCCGACGGGCCGCTTCGGCTGGTCCTCGGAGGCGACCTGCTCGCGCGCAGGGCGCTCGAGGGCTGGACTAGTCGGTGTAATCTGCGAGCTGCTATCGAACAAGGCTGACTCCTGGCGAGCGGATGGGACGCCGAGCGGGGGCAAGCGCGGGATGCGCTGCAACCCGTGCTGCGGCGGGGCTCCCGCGGACGATTCTGGGTGCGTGGGTCCGGGTCATCACGAGCTGGTCGCTCTGCGCTCGGCAGGTCGGACCGGAGGTCGATCGGTCAGCGCCTCGAAGCCGAACACGACATCGAACAGCTCCTCGTCGATCCCGCTCTGGCGCAGACGACGAAAGGCCTCCTCGAAGCCGTCGCGCAGCTCGGCGATGTTCTTGTCGGCGCGCTCCATGGCTGCGAGTCGGCTCGCGTTCTCGGAGGCGAGCGACTCGGCACACGCCCTGAAGAGAGAGATGAAGAGGTACTCGTGGACGAGTGCCCGGAGGGTCGCGACGCGATGCCCCAGGACCTCGGCGAGCTTGTCGGTCGGCCACGCAATGTCGAGCGACTGGCGCAACCAAGCCCCGTCGAGGGGCAGCAGCCGCTGGCGGACCGGGGCGTAGCCAGTGCCTGCGGCGGGCCTGTTGTAGAAGAGGTGCAGCTCGGTCAGGCGACCCTGGTCGTGCAAGGCCGCGCTCTTCACGAGCAGCTCACGCACGAGCGGGCCGATGGTCTGGATCGAGCCCGGAACGGGCCAGGTTCCCTCCGGCGCCCTATCCGCGTCGTCCAAGAGCGCCTGCGCACGCTCGCCGACGACCCAGATCTGTGCCGGACCGGGGATCGCCGAGAGGGTTTGAACCGCGAAGTCGACCACGAGTTCGTTGAACCGCCCGACCAGACCCTGATCGGATCCGAAGACGATCGCCCCAGTCCTCTGCTCCTCATTCGTGCCCTTCTCCGCCGTCCGAAGGGCATCCGGTCCGAGCTGGCGTAGGCAGGTTCCCAGCCCCAGCTCCACGGTGCGGTAGTAGTCACCCAGGGCGAGCACCGACCGCTCGTACTGGCCAATGCTCGCCGCGGCCATGGCCTTCATCGTGCGCACGACGGACTGCAGGTCGTTGCAGCTGTCGATCTTGCGGCGCAGGCTGATCGTGCTCTCGGTCACGACGCGCCCCCCACCGGGCTCTGTACGGCCTCGGACCGGAAGGCCTCCAAGACCTCCTCGGCGAGTCCGAGCAGCACCGCGCGGTCCGCGTCGTCCAGGCGGTCCGCCGTCTCGAAGCGCTCGCGGACCTCATCGGGCAGACCGGCCGCCGCTTCCCGCACGGCCCGCTCGGCCTCCGGCATCCGCTCCAGCGGCACCTCGTCGAACAGTTCGGCGTCCAGGGCGACGAGCAGGAGGATCTGCGCCGAGACCGAGACTGGTGAGTGCTCGGCTTGCTTCAGGCACGCCCGGATGCGCTGACCGTGGGCGATGACATGCTGGCTGCTCTGGTCGAGTCGAGCGCCGAAGCGAGCGAAGGTCTCGAGCTCCTCGAACTGGGCGTAGGCGAGCTTGAGGTCGCCCGCGACCGCGCGGTAGGCAGCGCGCTGGGCCTTGCCCCCCACGCGCGAGACCGACCTGCCGACGTCGATCGCCGGGAGCAGGCCGAGCTCGAAGAGCGAGGGCGAGAGGTAGATCTGGCCATCGGTGATCGAGATCAGATTGGTCGGAATGTAGGCCGAGATGTCCTGGGCCTCGGTCTCGATGATCGGCAGGGCCGTCAGCGATCCGCCGCCGAGGTCCTCGCGCAGGTGGGTCGAGCGCTCGAGCAGGCGCGAGTGGATGTAGAAGATGTCGCCGGGGAAGGCCTCGCGTCCGGGCGGACGACGAAGGAGCAGGGACAGCTCGCGGTAGGAGCGAGCGTGCTGGGTCAGGTCGTCGTAGACGATCAGGACGTCCCTGCCGTCGGACATGAAGTGCTCGGCAATGCTCGTGGCCGCATACGGTGCGATGTAGGCCAGCCCCGGCGGGTCGTTGCCCTCGGCCACCACGACGACGGTGTAGGCCAGGGCATCGGCCCGGCGAAGCACGGCGATCGCCTTCGCCACCGCGGACCCCCGCTGGCCGATGGCGCAGTAGACACAGAGCACGTCCTTGCCCCGCTGGTTCAAGATCGTGTCGATCGCGATGGCCGTCTTGCCGGTCTGTCGATCCCCCAGGATCAGCTCGCGCTGCCCACGCCCGATCGGAATCAGCGCATCGACCGCCTTCAGCCCCGTCTGCAGGGGCACGGTGACGGGCGCTCGATCCATGATCGGCGGCGCCGGTCGCTCGATGGGCGCGCGCAGGTTCGACGCGACCGCGCCCTGGCCGTCGAGCGGGCGGCCGAGCGGGTCGATGACGCGCCCCAGCAGGCCCTCTCCCACCGGCACGTCCATCACGCGCCCCGTGCCACGGACCTCGTCGCCGGCCTGCAGCTTCGTGTGTGAGCCAAGCAGGACGACCCCGAGCTCGTGCTCGTCGACGTTGAAGGCGATTCCCGAGAGCCCCCCCGGAAACTCCATGAGTTCCTCGAACCCGACGCTGGGCAGACCGTCCACCGTGGCGATCCCGGTCGCGACGGTCCTCACCGTGCCCACCTCGCGGAGGCGCAGCGCTGGTGCCAGACGCTGACGGCCTTGACGCAGGCCTTCGAAGACCCCGTCGAAGACCTGCTGCAGACCCTCATGCACCATGGGGAGCGGCCGCCTCCTTCGGGTCGGGCAGCCCGACTGTCGTCGGATCCACCGACGCCTCGGCGTCGACCTCGCTCTCGGGGTGCGGGTGCTCGGCGACCAGCTCGCGGACGCCCTCGGTCAGCGCCCGCAGGTACTCCGCAATGCTCCAGGCGACCTTCAGGCCGCAGCAGGTCAGCTCGATCCCGCAGATGACGTCTGGTGTCGTCTCGAACTCGACCGCGGCGTCGCTCGAGAAGCTCTCCTTCAGCGCGTCCTCGATGGCCGCCTTCTGGGCCTCCGGCAGGTCGAAGGCCGTCCGCACGAGGGCCGGACCGGAGGCCGACGTCAGCGCGGCCTCCAGCTCGGCTCTTGCCGGACCGTCGAGCTCGCGCAGACGGCGCTTGAACTCCTCGGTCATCCGCTCTTCGAGGCTCGCACCCGCGAGGTCGGACAACGTCTGGCGCGCTATGGCGAAGACCTCCGCCTGGGCTCGCTCCTCGAGCGTGTCCTGCAGGCTCTCCGCGGCCTCGCGCAGCGACTCCTCGTGTCGCCGACGAGCGATCTGCGCGGCCTCCCGAGCCGCCACGAGCAGCCGCTGCCCCTCGGTGGCGGCCGCCTCCTTCGCCTCGCGCAGGAGGCGCTCCCGGTCCCGCTCGAGCTGCTCATCACGCTGCTCGAACTGATCGCGGGCCTGCCGGGCTTCGAGTTGCTTCGCCGTGGCGTCCGCCAGCACGGACGCCACACGCTCGTCGCGCGCCTCGACTGCCCTGAGGATCGGTCCGTAGAGGAAGCGCCTCATCAGCCAGACGAGCACGATGAAGTTCAGCGCCTGGGCGCCCACGGTGAACCAGTCGATCATCATGGATCACGTCCCCGCGGCAGCTGCGATGAAGTGGTTCCAGAACGGGTTCGCGAAGATCAGGATCATCGAGACCACGAAGCAGTAGATGGCCGTCGACTCGATCATGGCCAGGCCGACGAACAGGGTCCGGGTGATCGTCGCCGAGGCATCGGGCTGCTGCGCCAGCGAGGTCAGCGCCGCACCGACGGCGCGGCCCTCCGACAGGGCCGGCCCCATGGTCCCGAAGCCGGTCGTGATTCCGGCGATGACGATCGAGGTCATCGCGATGAGGGTCGTGTCTTCCATGAGCGGTGCTTCAGCTAACGGGTTGCGGCTCGAGCGGATCGTCCGAGCCTGACTGCTGTGAGCGCGTGGCGGCCGCGATGTAGACCGCGGCGAGGATCGCGAAGATGTAGGCCTGAACGATACCCGTCAGCAGTCCGAGCATCGTCATCACGATCGGGAACAAGAAGGGGGTGATGGACACCAGCACGCCGACGATCATGGCCCCGCTCATCATGTTCCCGAACAGACGTACGGCCAGGGCCAGCGTGCGCGAGACCTCACTGATGACATTGAACGGAAGCATGAGGAAGGTCGGCTGCGCGTAGGACCGGATGTAGGCGCCGAGGCCCTGCTCTTGGATGCCGAAGAAGGGCACGGCCACGAACACGCAAAGCGCCAGGGCCACGGTCGTCGACAGCGAGCCGGTCGGCGGCTGGAAACCGGGCACCAGCGTCCCGAGGCTGGCAGCGGCGATGAACAGGAAGAGCGTGCCGAGGAAGCCGAGGAACCGCTCGGCCTGCCCGAGGCCGACGGCCTTGATCTGCTCGACGATTCCGAGCACGACGAGCTCGAGCAGCCCCTGCCAGCGCGACGGCTTCAGCTCGCTCGAGAGTCTGCGGGTAATCAGCCAGGCGCCCATCGTGAGCAGCAGCATCAGCGCCCAGGTGAACAGGATCGTCGCGTTGAGCGAGGCGAATCCGACTCTCCAGTACACGATCTGGTCGGGACTAAGGTCCATCGCTCGCCTTCAGTGGAGCCAGAGCCAGCCGCGTCACCACGACTCTGGCCGTGACGAAGCCGAGGACACACACGAGCAGCCGCTGCCAGCGGCCATCCGCCAGGGAGTAGAAACCGGCCAGCAGCATGGCCGTGCGCACGAGCAGGCTGGCGATCATCCACAGCGCCGGATGCCTGGCCGACAAGCACAGCTGGACGGTCCACCAGAGCCCGGCGAAGAAGGCAACCCCGAGGGCGCACCCCGCCAGCCAGACCAAGATCAGCCGCAGCTCCTCAGTCATCGCGGTCCCCTCGCTCCTGCGCCATGGCCGCGTCTTCCTTCGTCACCCAGTACCACGCGTTGAAGCAGCCCAACAGCAGCCCGGCCAGCATCAGAGCCAGGGTCCAGGAGAAGGCCCCCGGTCGACGTCGATCGAGCCAGGCGCCCAGCGTGGCGCCGATCAGCGTCGGCGTCACGACCGACCAGCCGATCAGCCCCATCATTCCGAGGCCGAACCACACATGAGCGTCGCTCCGCTGCGCCCGGAGCTTGCGATCCGCCTTCGAACCGACTTGCTGGGCGAGGGTCGGCGGCAGCTGACCCTCGGGTTTGGTCCTGTCGTCACTCATGATGCAGAGCCGCGAAGTGTTGTAGGAGCCCGGATTCCAGCCGCGCCATCGTCCTTCGAGCGTCTCGCTCGAGGGCGTCGACCTCCAGGAACTGTCGCTCGACGAGCACTCGCAGGTGGTCGAGATCGGCCCCCACCACGGCGCGGCGCACGGAGACGAGGACCTCAGGGCCAGCCTTGACCAGCACGCCCTCGTCGACCGCCACGAAGACCTCACCGTCCGCTTCGGACGCATAGGTCAGGATGCCCGGTACCAGCGCGGCGACGCAGTCGAGCCGCTGGGGCAGCAGGCCGAAGGAGCCCGCATGGGTCTCCGCGACGACGCGCGTCACTCCGGTCTCGAGCAGAAAGACCTCGAACGGCAGCAAGACCTTGAGGGTCATCAGTGTCGGCTGCACTTCAAGCCTCCACCGGTGCGGCCGAAGCAGGGCTCGGCGTGGACTTCTTTTTCGCCTCCGAGATCGCGCCGATCATGTAGAGCGCGCTCTCGGGGTAGTCGGCCAGCTCGTCCTGCAGAATGGCCTCGCAACCCTCCAGGGTGTCCTCGAGGCTGACCAGCTTGCCCTCGTGGCCGGTGAACTGCTCAGTGGTGAAGAAGGGCTGGGTGAGGAAGCGCTCCAGTCGGCGGGCCCGCGCGACCACCTGGCGGTCTTCGGTGGAGATCTGCTCGAGCCCGAGCATCGCGATGATGTCCTTGAGCCCCGCGTACTCGGCCAGCGTGCGGCGGATCGATTGGGCCAGCTCGTAGTGCCGTTCGCCCACGACCCCGGGCGTGGCCATCTTGGAGCGCGACTGCAGCGGGTCGATGGCCGGGTACAGACCCTCGCTCGCTCGCTTGCGCGAGAGCACGATCGAGGCGGACAGGTGCGAGAAGGTGTGCACGGCGGCCGGGTCCGTGAAGTCATCGGCGGGGACGTAGACGGCCTGGATCGAGGTGATCGCTCCGCTGTCGGTGTTCGCTATGCGCTCCTCCAGTCCGGAGAGCTCCGTCCCCATCGTCGGCTGGTAGCCGAGCCGCGACGGCATCTGGCCGATCAGCCCGGAGACCTCCATGCCGGCCTGGATGAAGCGGAAGATGTTGTCGATCAACAGCAGCACGTCGCGGTGCTCGTCGTCCCGGAAGTACTCCGCCATGGTCAGCGCGGCGTGCGCCACGCGGAAGCGGCTGCCAGGCGGTTCGTTCATCTGACCGAAGACCATCACCATGTTCTGCAGCACGCCCGCGGCCTGCATGTCTCGGTAGAGCTCCTCGCCCTCCCGACTGCGCTCCCCGATCCCACAGAAGAGGCTGACGCCCTGGTGGTGCCCGACCATGTTGTGGATCAACTCGCTCAGCAGCACCGTCTTGCCGACGCCAGCTCCGCCGAACAGGCCGGCCTTGCCGCCGCGCTCGATCGGGACGAGCGCGTCGATGACCTTGATGCCCGTCTCGAAGATCTCGGACTTGGTCGAGCGCGTCCCGAGCTCGGGCGGCGCGCGGTGCACGGTGCGCCAGTCGATGTCGGTCAGGGCGGGCCCGCGGTCGATGACGTTGCCGAAGACGTCGAGCATGCGCCCCAGGACGCCCTGACCGACCGGGGCCTCGAGGGGTCCGCCCGTGTCCACCACCGCCATGCCGCGCGCCAGGCCCTGGGTGGGCGTAAGCGCGATCCCGCGCACCTCGCGCGCGCCGCGCTGAGCGACGACCTCGATCGCGATGCGCCCGTCGTCACCAGCGCGCAGCAGCGCGTTGATCGGGGGCAGGTCACGCTCGAAGCGCACGTCCACGACACTGCCGCGCACGGACACCACGGCCCCGGGATTGGCCCCCTCCCCGGAGACTGACCCGTTGCGTCGCGGCGAGCTCATGGGCCGACCTCGTGGATCTCGGGCGTGCCGACGTCGCGGCCCAGGAGGATCCGGATCACTGACTGGCTCTGCTCGGGATCCCGGACCCTCGTGCTCGGCACGCCCACCTGCTGAACCGGGTCGTCGTTGCCGCCTGGAAGCAGCGCATCGATGAGGAACCGCAGCTCGCCGAGCGCGATCCCGGGGATGTCGCGCAGCTTGCGGAGGCCGTAGGCCTCGTCGACCCCCGACCTCGTGACGTTGTTGGAGGTCATGCCGCCCAAGCGCGCCGAGTACTCCGGGGCGAGTTCCGCGAGGCCGGCCCGCATCCGCTCGCGCTGCTGGGAGTCCGGATCCCGCTGCTGCTTCGCAGGCCGAGGTGCCTCCTGGCCCAGGGCCGGGAGGGTGATCTGTCCCCCGCGGCCTTCGATCGGCGCCCCCCAGGTCGGTCGAGTCTCGATCGCTGAGTCGCCCACCACCGGTTGCAATGCGGCGATCATCGTTCGCCGTCCGTGCTCGTCGAACGGCTCCGCGTCGCGCAGCTTCCAGGTCGAGCCGGACTCGAAGAACTTCGGTCCAGAGGTCGCCGTCAGGGACAAGCGCTCGACGTGATCGCCCGCGACCGGAGCGGAGTGCCCGGCCAGGAGCTGGCGCTCGAGCTGCAGCCGGCTGCCGCGAGAGGTCACGGTCCTGCGCACGCTGACGAGCAGCGCGTCCAGCAGCGTGACGAGCCTGGGCCCGAGCGCCGACTTGCTGACGGCGGTCGGGCTGACCAAGTCGAAGACGCTCAGTCGTCTCATCGGAGCGCGACCGTCGGCTCGGCCCAGGTCCAGTCGCGGATCTCGGGGAGGTCCTCACCGAACTCGTTGATGTAGCTTCGATGCTCGACCAGCTTGGACTCCAGGCGCACCCTGAGGGCGGCTCCGGCCGCGCTCGCCGGCAGGCGGTCGATGACGTCCATCACGAGGTGGAAGCGGTCCAGGTCGTTCAAGACCCGCATGTCGAACGCCGTCGTGATCGTGCCCTCTTCCTTGTAGCCGCGGACGTGGAGGTTCTCGTGGTTCGTACGGCGGTAGGTCATCCGATGGATCAGCCACGGGTAGGCGTGGAAGGCGAAGATGATCGGCTTGGTCCTGGTGAACAACGCATCGAAGGCTTCATCGCTCAACCCGTGCGGGTGCTCGCTCTCTGGCTCGAGCTTCATCAGGTCCACGACGTTCACGACGCGGACCCTCAGCTCCGGCAGGTGCTCGCGCAGGATCGAGACGGCGGCGAGCGTCTCCAGCGTGGGAACGTCACCACAGCAGGCCATCACCACGTCGGGTTCGGTGCCCTCGTCGTTGCTGGCCCAGTGCCAGATACCGACGCCCGCGGTGCAGTGCTCGACGGCCTCGTCCATGGTCAGCCACTGCGGCGCTTGGTACTTGCCGGCGATCACGACGTTGACGTAGTGCCGGCTCCGCAGGCAGTGGTCCCAGACCGAGAGCAGGCAGTTGGCATCCGGCGGCAGGTAGACGCGCACGACCGACGCCTTCTTGTTCGCCACCAGATCGAGGAAGCCCGGATCCTGATGGGTCAGGCCGTTGTGCATCTGCTGCCAGACGTGCGAGGCCAGCAGGTAGTTCAGGGAAGCGATCTTCGTCCGCCATGACAGGCCCGCCGACACACGCAGCCATTTGGCGTGCTGGTTGAACATCGAGTCGACGATGTGGATGAAGGCCTCGTAGCTGTTGAAGACGCCGTGCCTTCCGGTCAGCAGGTAGCCTTCGAGCCAGCCCTGGCACTGATGCTCGCTGAGCATCTCCATCACCTGGCCGTCGGCGGCCAGGAACTCGTCCTCGTCCCGAGTCTCCGCCACCCACTGTCGGTCGGTGACCTCGAAGACGGCGTTCAGGTGGTTGGAGAGGGTCTCGTCGGCGCCGAAGATCCGGAAGTTTCGTCGCTCCTGATTGAGTCGGGCCACATCCCGGAAGTACACACCCAGCTCGTGGGTGTCGGACCTCTTCGCGGCCCCCGGGCTCGGGACGTCCACCGCGTGCTCGCGGAAGTCCGGCAGGACCAGGTCCCTCAAGACTCGCCCGCCGTTGGCGTGCGGGTTGGCACCCATGCGTCGATCGCCCTCGGGCGCGAGCTCCGCGAGCTCGGGCTTCAGACGCCCCTGCGCGTCGAAGAGCTCCTCCGGCCGGTAGCTCTTCAGCCAGTCCTGCAACAGCGCGAGGTGTCCCGGGTTGCTGGCCGGATCGGAGAGCGGGACCTGGTGCGAGCGGAAGGTCCCTTCGACCTTCACGCCGTCCACGACCTCCGGTCCCGTCCAACCCTTCGGTGATTCGAGCACGATCATCGGCCAGCGTGGACGGACCGGGTCGCCGCCGACGCGCGCCTCGTGCTGGATGCGTCGGATGTCCTCCACCACGGCATCGAGCGTCGTGGCCATGGCCTCGTGCATCAGCGCGGGATCGTCGCCCCGGACGTAATGTGGACTCCATCCGTTGCCGCGCAGGAACTGATCCAGCTCCTCTGGCTCGATGCGCGCGAGGATGGTCGGGTTGGCGATCTTGTAGCCGTTGAGGTGCAGGATCGGGAGCACCGCACCATCGGTCCGTGGGTTCAAGAACTT
>JAQCBR010000264.1 GCA_027621295.1 Planctomycetota bacterium | reverse complement strand
AGGAGGTGGAGGCGGAACTTTCACCCCTCGCCCGGGGAGTGCCTCGGGGTTCTTCCCTGGACGCTACCGCTGAGTCTTGACCGGGGCTCGGCCCCGAATGTCGTGACCGGGGCTCGGCCCCGAACTCGGGGGACTCAGCTTGCTCTGAGGTTGCCGCGCGGTGCGGTGGGCCGGCGAGACCTGCTGCCGATCGTCGCGACGAAGTCGATCGTCGAGCTGACCTGCGCTGGGTCGTTCGAGCACCGATCCCCGTTGCGACCGGCTCCCCAACCGGTCGCCAGTGCTGGCTCGGCTTGCTGTGGTTGATCGAGCTCTCCGGATGACAGCGGATCAACGCTCCACCCTACTCCTGCTGGGCACCGCAGAGGCCCGCTACGGCGCCTTCACGGCGGTTCCGGATGCGCCAGCCAGGACCCACGCTGCTCTGAGCGTCGGCTCCGCGCCGCTGTCCGTCTCCCGACTCGCGAAGGGGCGTGCCGACATCCCGAACGAGGATGCGGTGCTGGCGGTCGACCAGGGCGTCAGGACGCTGCTGGCGGTGGCTGATTCGCACTTCGGCCACCTCGCCAGCCACGTGCTGCTCGAGCGGCTTCGCGAACGTGTCGACGGCATGCCCGACCTGCCGTTCGCTCCAGCGTCGCTCGTCGAGCTGCTCGCGTCCTGCGTGGGCGGCGAACGGCCCGAGGACGACGAGTCCGAGACGACGCTGACGGCAGCGGTCATCGACCGGAGCGCGGGGCGTGGCCTCGGGGTCACGTTCGGCGACTCGTCGCTCTTCGTCGTTTCGCTCGAGGAGCCTCCGCGCCGGGTGTCTCCGCGCAACCGGGCCTACGTGTCGCCGTTCGACGCCGGCTCCTTCGCACCGGGGCGCGGCGCGCTCTTCGAATTCCCGTTCCGACCGGGGGACCTCGTCGTCGCGTTCACCGACGGCGTCGACGAGTGTCACTACCGCAATCCCGAGACCTCGATCGGGGCGCGGCACCTCCACGGGCTCTTCATCCGAACCTGCGGTGAGACCGACCTGTTCGTCGACGCGTTGATGCGTCTGGCACTCGGGGGGGTCGACGGATCGCCCGGAGGCGAAGACAACATCGCGCTGGCCGTGACCAGGGTCTAGGCTTGGCCGGCCACGTCGACGCCGGGGACGATCTGCGAACCCGCGGGAGAGGAGATCTTCCGCGGCTTCCCGCCCGGTCGACCCGTTAGCCTTCGCCTCCCCGGGCGCAGATCGCTCCTGGACACCCGATCCCACCCGACTTCGTGAACGAGAACCCCGTCCCGCCCCCTCCGGCACCCGACCAGGAACCCCAGGGTCTCCCGATTGGTGAGATCCTGGCGATGTTCTGGCGCGGCCGCTGGCTCATCGTCGGAGCGATCGCGATCGCCGGGGCCCTCGGCTATTCGCACGTGCAGTCGCGGGGCACGATCTACCTCGCGAAGTCGGAGCTGTTGGTGCAGCGGAACGGGCCCACGCTGGTCGAGGGGCCGAGCCTGTTCGCGTTCGACGCACGGAACTTCGTCAACACGCAGGTCGCGCGTCTCCGTTCGCGCGCCGTGATGCTCGCCGCTGCCGAGCGGCTCCAGTCGGTGGAGCTGCCGCCGGACGAGCGATGGCCCGGCGAGAGCATCCTGGCGGGGTCCGGCAACCTTCCGGCGTGGTTGAGCCGGAGCATCCAGGTCGCCGTCGGTCGCAACGACGACGTGCTCACGGTCTCGCTCGAGTCCAAGCTCGGCATGCAGGCCTGCGTGGTCGTCAACCAGGTCGTCGAGGCGTTCGCCGCCACCTACAGCTCGCGGATGCAGGACACGGCCGCGGACGCGATCAACCGATTGAACAAGTCCCGTGAGGACCTGGAGAAAGAACTCGACGGTCTGTGGCAGGACCGGATGAAGCTCCAGCGCGGTGAGGGCAACGATGCGCTCCAGGGAGTCGGGCGTATCGAGGATCTGGCCGGCGACCTGACTGCGCTGCGCACCGAACTGAGGCGCGCGAATGCGGCCCAGTTGGCGGCGGACAGCGCGCTCCGGCGCGTCGGCAAGATCGTCGAGGAAGACCTGGGGTCGCTTCGGTTGTTCCTGCCCGCCATCCTCGATGGGGGCCTGCAGGTGCCGCCCAGGGATCCTGCACTCGATGCAAGGATCCGTGAGCTCCAAGCCCGACGGGCCGAGATGCTCTCCGTGCTCCAGCCGGGTGCCGGTCCGTTGCTGGAGATCGATCGTGAGATCAGGCTCATCGAGAACCAGGTCCTCGAAGCCGATCAGCGCATCGCGGAGGCCCTGCTGGCAACCCTGGGCGAGCGATCCAAGCTGGCCGTCCAGGAAGCCACGGAGATCGAGGCGGAGATCGGTGCCCGCGAGCCTGCCTACGAGGCCCTCAAGCAGCGCGACCTCGATCTCGAGATCGTCCAGAGCCGGATCGCGCGCGTCGAGAGCGACATCGACATGCTCCAGGAGCGGATTCGCGCGATCACGATCAACGACACGCAGTCGGACGAGTCGACCATCGACATCCTGAACCACGCGAGTGACTCCAACCTGACGGTCGCGAACAGCAAGGGGCAAACCCTCGCGATCTTCGTCCTCGTCGGAACGGCGGTCGGCGCAGGCATCGCCTTCCTCCTCGGTTCGCTCGACCAGCGCATCCGCAACGTCCAGGCCGCGGTCACCGCCACCCAGCTCCCGGTCCTCGCGATCATGCCGCGGACCAAGTCGCGCCGCCGCGACGAGCCCGGCCAGGCGATCTCGCTCTGGGAGAACGAGCGCAAGTTCTCCGAGGCCGCTCGCTCGCTCCGGACCGCGATCTACTTCGGCTCGGTCGACCGCTCGACGAAGGTGCTCCAGGTCACGTCGCCGGACCCGAGCGAAGGCAAGTCCAGCATCACGAGCAGCCTCGCGCTCGCGATGGCGAGTTCCGGG
>JAQCBR010000263.1 GCA_027621295.1 Planctomycetota bacterium | reverse complement strand
CGAAGTCGAGGCCGGCGAAGCCGCGCGGCCGGGGTTCGAGGTGGACGCTCCACACCGCGGGCGTCCGGACGCGAGGGCGGACCTCCCCGCTCGGCAGGACGAGTCGATCACCCCAACGGACCGCCGTCGTCGTCACCTGGTTCGACACTCCTTCCGGCAGCTCGCCGAGCGTGCCCCACGCGTCGGTGATCGCGTGGTAGGTGTAGAGCGCCCTCGGGAACCCTGGATGCGCGTAGTCCCGCATCGTCACGCCGGACGCAGCGACGTCGCGGAGCACCGAGCCGTCGGCGTAGGACAACACCGCGAGGTGTGCCTGCCCCACGGACACGGCGGTCCCGGCCATCAGCGGAACCGGAGACGACGCCCGCGCCTCCCACGTCCCGGCAACGGGATCGAGTGCGAAGCAGTCGGACAGGAACTCCAGCCCGAACGGACCGGAGTCGGACGCGCGACGCCCGCCGAACGCGAAGACCTTGGAGGTGCGCCCGTCGTGCTGAGCGACCGCGAACCCGAACGCCCGCGGCCCTCCCGGCAGGCGCGCGAGCTCTACCCAGTCCGCGTCCGGAGTCGCGAGATCCAAGCAGAACACGCGATCACTCGCGGACTGCAGGTCCTTCCCCTGCTGCCCGGCGACCACGAAGACGCGGTCGCCCACCCGGGCCGCCGCGTGATTCGCGAGCGGCATCGGCAGCGGTGCGAGCGCGCGGACCCCGAAACCCGAATCGCCGACGCGCAGCGCGAACACGTCGGAGAACACGCGCTCGCCGTCGTCTCCTCCGATGCAGATCAGCTCGTCCCCGAACGCGACCGACGCCCCGTAGGCCCGCGGCCCGGGGAGGCGCCCCACCTCCTCCCACTCACCGTCGGGCGCAGCGAGCGCGAACACGCGGTCGTGCCAGACCTTGTCGCTGTCCCAGACAGGCTCGGCGAAGTTCGCGCCGCCGGCGAAGAGCAGCGCGTCGCCGCTCGTGCCCACGAACGCACCCGCGAAGCCGATCCCTCCCGGCACCGGCGCCATCTCTTCGAAGCGCACCTGGGCCAGCGCTGCATGGGTGATGCAGAGGGCGATCGCGATCGCGCGGAGCAGCGCACCACAGCAGGTTCGGCGAGTCATGGTCATGCGAGGGCGGCCCCGGCCGCTACCCGAACGATAGGCGGCGCGGTCGACAGCGGACAGATCCGCGCGACGTCCGCGAGCGATCAGGCGAGCGCCGCGTTGGCCGCTCGCACCGCTTCGGTGGCGCTACGGAGCGCCGCGACCTCGTCCTCGGCGAGCTCGAGCGGGTGCACGTCGGCCCACCCGTCCACGGACAGGAGCACCGGGACCGCGATGGCGCCCTCCAGCTCGAGCCACTCGCCCTCCAGCATGACCTGGGCTGGAAACACCCGCTCCTCGCCCAGAGCCATGCACGCGACGAGATCGGCGACCGCATGCGCCGTCGCCATCTCGGTCGTGCGACCCGCCGTGAAGTGCGTGAAGTAGGGCTTCACGGTCGCACGCAGGTCGGGCGGCAGAGCCTGGACGGCAGCGAGCGCCTCCTCGATCCGACCGGAGCGCACGAGTTCGAGCATCGCGAGCTTGTGCGCCGCGATCTCCGCCGGGAAGCCAACCAGCGAGCGGTCACCGCGCAGCGATGCGATCCGCGCACGGATCTCGTCCTGGCCGCGCCCCATCACGCGGACCTGGCTCCAGCACGGCACCGCGTGGTCGCCATGCTGCCCGAGCATCGGCGCACGGATCTGCGGGCGCCGGACACCGAACTCGTCGGCGAGCTCCGCGCGGAACCGCAGCGTGTCGGACCATGCGCCGCCCCCCAGCACGCGGTGACGCCCGAATCGCTCGGCGAAGATCTGGACGCCCAGCTCCACCGGGTTCGACTGGACGATGACGACCGGCGGACGCCCACCGCGCGCCGCGATCGCGTCCGCACATTCGAGGAAGACCGCGCGGTTGATCCGTCCCAGCGCCGCACGGTCGATCGGCGCGAGCGGATCGGTCGAAACGGTCGCGCCGGCGAGCATGACGACCACGTCGGCGTGGATCGCCTCCGGGTCCAGCACGATCTCGATCGAAGGAGCGTCGTCGACGAACGCATCCTCGAGATCGATCCTCAGACCCCAGAGCTCGTGCTCACTGTGCCCGCCGCGGTGCCCGACGAGCTGGAGCCGTGAGGTCGGGCCCAGGACATGACGATCGAGGAGCTGGCCTGCGAGCTGACGGCCGCAGCTGCCTGCGGCCCCGACGATGGCGACGTCCATTCCGTTCGATCAGGAGAGGCTCGGTCCCGTCACGCGTAGTCGGCCAGGGGACCGGTGCTGTCACCGAACGACTCGGCCTCGATCCCACCTGCGTGGAGCATGCTCAGCAGCAGGTTCGACATCGGGGTGTGCTTCTCGTCGTGGACCGTGTAGCGGCCGTGCTTGACACCGAGCGCAGACCCGCCGACGACCATCAGCGGGTAGTTGCGCGCGTTGTGCGTCGTGCTGCAGCAGCTCCCGTAGAGGACCTGCGTGCGGTCGAGCAGCGGGCCGTGCTCGTCGACGACCGCCGCCATGCGACCGATGAAGTGCGCGAAGTGGCCCGCGTACCACTGGTCGAGCCGCCCCCACTCCTCCCAGTGCCCCTTGGCATTGTCGTGGCTGATCGTGTGGTGGCCCTTCTTGATGCCGAGCGCGAGCGACGGGTACTTGTCACCCGGGCCCATGCCGTCCTCGCGGGCCATCTGGAACGTCGCGACGCGCGTCAGGTCCGTCTCGAAGGCCAGCACGATCAGATCCAGCATCGACCGCAGGTAGGCGTTCGGATCGACGCCCGACAGCGCATCGAGCTCGATGCCGCTCGCGTCGAACGGCTTCATCGGCCGGTCGAGCCAGCTCTCGTTGCGTTCGATCTGCTCCTCGACCTGGCTCAGCGAGCC
>JAQCBR010000096.1 GCA_027621295.1 Planctomycetota bacterium | reverse complement strand
GCAGGCTCGAGAAGTCGATGTCGAACCGGCCTCCGACCGTCGGCTGGTGGCGCGCGGTCAGGGTCGGCACGCCGGCGGTCCCGGGGCAGCCCGGGCCGATCGGCGTCGTGGTGCCGTCGACCACGCCGAGCCGCCACACCGCGGGCGAGACCATGCGGCAGGGGATGGGCCGCGGGCACTCGAAGCCGCCGGCGACCAGGAGGCCGCCTCCGGGTGCCGGTGCGATCGCCGCATACCGCGTCGCGGTGGGCCGGCGCGAGCTCGCGAGTCTCGACCAGCGGCTGCTGGTCCGGTCCCAGACGAACGTGTCCGTCATCTCCGTTCCGCTCCGGGTGCCGCCGAACACCACGAGGCGGTCGGTCGTGCCGTCCCAGCCGGATGCGAAGCCGGTCGACGGCATCGACGTGATCGACAGGCCGACGCTGCTCGCGCCGACGGACTGCCAGTTCGTGCCGTCCCACCGCTGGAACGCGAACGTGTCGAAGGACAGGTAGACGATCGCCTGCAGCCCGCCGTGGTAGGTCACCGCTCCGCGCGGGATCGCGCCGCCTTCACTGACGACCGTGAACTGCGTCGCGGTCCGGCTCGTCCAGTTGCCCTGCCCGTCGCGGATCCGCATGCCCAGGACGGGCCGGCTCGAGAACGGCCCGGTCGGGATCGACTCGGCGTAGATCAGCACCAGCTGGTCGCGGACCGGGTCGTGGACCATCGTCGACACCCGCGGCGAGATCAGCGTCGTCGACAGCGGGGGCGGCGGGTTGTTGGACCGCGTCCAGTCGAGGCCATCGTACTCCCAGAGTTCGACGACGCCCTGCGGCAGTCCGACCGCGAGGACCGTCACGTTCCGCGTCGCGTCGAAGGCGAGCGCGAAGTCATCGAAGACCGGCGGCGTGGTGGGCCGGGTCGACGTAGCGACGCTCTGCCAGGCGCCATCCGCGAGTTCCCAGGTCCTGGGCGACGTGCTCGGTCGGTAGACGACGACCCGCCCGCGCGCCGTGTCCGTCACCATGCCGGCCTGCTCGGGCACGAAGCGTCCGTGGGCGGGTCCCCCGTCCCTCATCGGATGCCAGCCCGTGGTCTGTGCGATCAGCCGGTCTGCGGGGAGCGCGACGACCGCGAGGAGGAGAAGGGCTGTGGTGGGCTGCATGGACGATCCCCTTGGCTCGGCTGCGAGCCTGGGATCATCGCCCAAAGTCAGCCGGTCCGGTCGGTCGACTTGTCGCCGCGGAGCACGAAAGCCGGCGGGAAGTTGCGGAGGACCGGGCCATGCAGCGTGAACGCGTCGAACGTGGCGCGCATCACGCTGCGCACTTCTCGGGCCCCACCGGTGACGTAGCTCTGCACGTAGCTGAAGGTCCGGAACGTGCCGCCGGGAGCGAGGACGCCGGCCGTTGCCTCGATGATCTGGCGTCGGGCCGGCAGGAAGATCAGCGGGAGGCCCGAGATCACCGCGCGGGGTGCAGGGAGGTCCCTTGCCGCCAGCAGGTCGGCGACGTCCTCGACCTGGGCCTCGGCGAAGTCCAGCCGCGGGAACCGCCGACGCAGCACGGTGCAGAATCCCGGCTCGCGCTCGATACCCAGGTAGCGCACGCCGGCCCAGTCGGTCCGAAGGCGTTCGTCGATCGCCTCGGTGAGCGAGCCGGTGCCGGCGCCGTACTCGACCAGCACGTCGCCCGCGCTCAGCTCGAGATCATCGAGCATGGCGCGGCCGAGCTGGCGCGTGCTCGGGCACAGGGCGCCGACCTCGCGGGGGTTCCGGAGGAAGCGCTTGAGGAACAGCAGGCTCTGGCGCCCCGGTTCGGCAGTGGTCGTCGACATGGTGGTGCGGAAACGCGGAGCCACCGTCGTAGCGACGAGCGGATCGAGAGCCATCGTGCGATGCCGCTGCACCGAATCTTGATCTGGGCGTGTCCGATTCTGCACGAGGGCGCGGTCATGTGTCCGCACTCGCGCGGTGCAAGTGCCGGCGGAGTGCTCATCCAGCACATGAAGCGGACCGAGACGTTGCGTGTCGATCTCCATGCCCGGTCCAGGGACCGGCGCGGTGGGGAGCACGATCGCCCGACGGACGTGCGTTCTGCACTGCGTGCTCGAGGCATGGACCTCGTGACCCTGCTCGACCGGGACACGATCGATGGTTGCCTCGAGCTCAGGGACGCGGGTCACGAAGACGTCTTCCTCAGCGCGTCGGTGACCGCGACGTTCGCGGAAGACGGGTGCCGCATCGGCATGGGGCTGGTCCATGTGACCGAACTCCAGTTCGCCGAGGCGATGCGGCGGCGCGGCGATCTCCACGAGCTCATCGCCTACCTCGACCGTGAGATCGAAGGTGCAGCTCCGGACGGTCCGCACCTGGCCTACTTCCTCTGCCATCCGTTCCGGGGCGTCGACAATCGGCCATTCGGTCGGCGAGGCTCGCTGCGGGCGAAGCACCTGGAGCAGGCGCTGGTCCTGTTCCCGGCCTTCGAGGTCCAGGGCGGCTGTCTCGGGCGCGGAGAGCACGCACTCCTCCACGACATCCTCGACGGGCTCGACGCCGAACGGCTCGAACGGCTTGCGGACCGACACGGGCTCACGCCGAGAGGTGCGGAGCCGTGGCGGAAGGCGCGCGTGGGGGGAGCGGGCGCGCCCGGCGCGGCCCGTGCGGGGCGAGCCTGGACCGAGTTCGACCGGCTGGCAGGAGCGGCGCCGAGACCGGACGCGCTCGTCGCGGCGATGCGCCATCGGGCGACGCGCACCGGTGGAACCCACGACGGAGTCGCGGCACGCAGCGCGGTCTGGCTCGAGGAGATGGGGCGGAGCACCAAGCGCAGCTTCCTGCTGCGCCGGGTCACCGATGCCGCGGTGAACCCGGGTCGATGCGGCCCGGCCCGACGCGTGGGCTTCCGCGCCGCCGCGATGGGGCTCCGTGCGCTGGCGTGCCTGCAGCCCGCTCCCGGTCTCGATCTCCGGCTGGCACTCGCGGTGTCGGAGGCATGTGCGGATCGGCCGCTCGCGCAGACCCGTGCGGCGATCGGCGACCCGGACGAACGTACCCTGCACCTCGCGGACGCGGTGTTCGGCAGGGTCTGCGCGCGGCTCCTGCGTGAGGTCGAACGCGCGAAGGGCGGAAGCAGAGCGGTGCGTGCGGTCGGCCAGGTCTCGGGTTCGGTCCTGGCGCTCACCGGCCTCGTCGCGCCCTACGTGGCAGCCGCGCGGGCGTCGATCGGGGATCGGCAGCTCCAGCACGAGGTGCGCACGGAGTTCGGTATCCGGGCGCGGCCCTCAGTCGTGCTCGTGACCGACACGTTCTTCGAGGTGAACGGCGTCGCCAAGACGGTGCGTCGGATGCTGAGGGAGGCGGAACGCAGGGACGCGCCGTTCTGTGTCGTCGTCTGCGTCGAGGACGAGGAGCGCCGGATCGTCGACGGAGACCCCGAGCTGCGGCGCTTCGTCGCCGACGGTCGGCTGCACCTCCTGGATGCCCAGGTTGCCGGTGGCATGCCGGAATACGACGGGCTCAGGGTCAGGCTGCCCTCGCCGCTCGAGCTCCTGCACCTGGTCGAGTCGATCGGCGCGACGAGGATGCAGATCAGCACGCCGGGGCCCGTGGGGCTACTGGGGCTGGTGATCGGACGCGCGCTGGGCCTGTGGATCTCGTCGACGTTCCACACGAACTTCCCCGAGTACGTCGAGGACTACTCCGGGAGCCGCATGCTGGAAGGGTTCGCGTGGTCGCTGACGATCCGCTTCTACCAGGCTGTCGACGAGGTCGTCGTCCCGTCCCGTGCGATGGAGGCGCTCCTCGAGGCACGCGGGCTGCGGGAGCGTCGCGTGCTGATGCTCGATCGTTGGGTCGACGTCGACCGCTTCTGCCCAGCGCGTCGCAGCGCCGATTACTACGTTCACCGCGGCGTCGCGCGGGATGCGACGGTGTTCGTCTACGTCGGGCGGGTCAGCGTCGAGAAGAACCTCGCCTGTCTCGCGGATGCGTTCACGGAGCTGTGCGCGCGGGGTCGTGCCGTCCACCTCGTCGTGGTCGGTGACGGCCCGTTCCGGGCCGACATGGAGCGACGCACGTCGGGGCTGCCGGTGACCTACTGCGGGTTCCTCGGTGGAGACGAGCTGCCGACAGCGATCGCGTCGGCGCACGCCAAGGTGTTCCCCAGCACGACCGACACCTGGGGCAACGCGCCCCTCGAGGCGATGGCGAGTGGGCTGCCCGTGATCGTCACCGACCAGGGCGGGCCACAGGAGTTCGTCGAACACGGCGTGCAGGGGCTGCACGTCCGAGGGCGCAGCGTGTCCTCGCTCGTCGTCGCGATGGAGCAGCTCCTCGACCCCGATCTGCGTGCGAGGATGGGGCAGGCAGCGCGAGAACATGCCGTCGCTCGGCGGGTCGATCGGCCCTACCGGGCGATCATCGATCCGGACGCCTACTTCCTCGAGCAGGACTCGCCGGTCCAAATCCCGCGACCGAGCGAACGTGGACAGACCCCTTCGGGCCCACGGCTGGTGCGACGCGGCCCCTTCCTCGCATGACCCATCCAGCCTGGTTGTTCGCCGGCGGTGTGGCCGGACTCGTCGGTCTGCGGAAGGCGTGGACGCGACTCCAGCTGTCGCGGGCCAAGCACCGCTCACTCGGTGGCCACGCGCGGATGTCGCAGCGCGTGTCCCGGCTGCTGCCGTTCTACGAGTTCGGCGCGGACGAGGCGTTCGGGGTCGACGGGGCGGACGCGGAGCTCGCAGCGCGTCGGCGTGCAGGCTTCGAGCGACTCGGGGACGAGCTCCGCGCACGTTCGCCCGACACGCTCGCGGTCGGCGCCCAGCTCCTCGGGGCGATTCCGGACGTGGAGTTCACCAGGAACTACCGCGTCCCGTTCCCGTTCCGCGGGATCGTGCGTAACGGCCTGCCGGTCCCGGGGATCCTCGATGGATCGGCCGGAGTGCAGGTCCGGGATCTCGACGGCAACTGGAGCTACGACCTCAGCGGCTCCTACGGCTGCAACCTGCTCGGCTACGAGTTCTACAAGGTTGCGATCGATCGCGCGGCGGTGCGCGCCCGGGAGCTCGGGCCCGTGCTCGGCGCCTACCACCCGGTGGTGATCGACGTCGTGCGCAGGCTGCGCGCGATCTCCGGTCAGGACGAGGTCTCGTTCCACATGTCCGGGACCGAGGCGGTGATGCAGGCAGTTCGCTTGGCCCGCTATCACACCCGGCGGTCCCACGTGGTCCGTTTCGCCGGCGCCTACCACGGCTGGTGGGACGGGGTGCAGGCAGGCGTCGGGAATCCCCGACCGCCACACGAGGTCTACACGCTCGAGGAAGGGAGCGAGCGAGCGCTCCACGTGATCCGGACTCGGCGCGACATCGCCTGCGTCCTGGTCAACCCGCTGCAGGCGCTGCACCCCAACCGGGGCGCTCCGAGCGACTCCACGCTGATGACGGGGACGCGGTCGGCGGGGTTCGACCGAGAGGGCTACGCGTCCTGGTTGGAACGGCTCAGGGATGCGTGCACCGCGAACGGCGTCGCGCTGATCCTCGACGAGGTCTTCCTGGGGTTCCGGCTGGGCGTCGGCGGTGCCCAGGACTTCTTCGGCGTGCGCGCGGATCTCGTCACCTACGGGAAGACGCTGGGCGGCGGGCTCCCCGTCGGAGTGGTCTGCGGCCGACGTGCCTGGATGAAGCGGTTCCGGGACGATCGGCCGGGCGACATCTGCTTCGCGCGCGGCACGTTCAACGCGCACCCCTACGTGCTGTGTGCCATGCACGAGTTCCTGACCGCGCTCGATGACGACAGCGTCCGTGAGCGGCTGGACGGCGCTCCGGCGGTCTGGGACCAGCGCGCCGAGGTTTGGAACGCGCGCCTGGAGGCGGAAGGGCTGCCGATCCGCGTCGCCCACCTCGTCTCGGTGTTCACCGTGCTGTTCTCCGACGCAGGGCGCTACCACTGGATGCTCCAGTTCTACCTGCGCGCGGAGGGGCTCCACCTGAGCTGGGTCGGCACCGGTCGGTTCATCTTCGGGCACGACTACGGCGACGCCGAGTTCGGCGAGGTGGTCGAGCGGTTCGTCCGCGCCGCCCGACGCATGCGCGACGACGGCTTCGTCGGCGCACCCGAAGGCGTCGGCGTGAAGGACATCAAGCGAGGCGTCCTGCGCGAGCTGCTGCGACGGCGCTCGCGCTGACGCCGACCGCGTCGCCGGTCAGGAGCCGGTGACGGGCCGGTCCTTCCACTCGGTCATCGGATCGAGCAGTTCACCGCGCAGCACGAAGAACGGCGACCGCCAGTAGATCCGGGCGTCGTGGAACGGGTCGGTGATGATCTTGGTCAGCCAGACGAGGCCGGTCTGTGGGCCGAAGCGGTAGCAGAGCCAGGACGTGCGGATGACGAGGGCCGTGGCGCCGATCCACAGCCAGGACACGCTGACGCGATACAGGTAGCCGCTGAAGTCGGCGTGCGCCGGCAGCAGGCCGAACGCGGTCGGGTCCAGCCAGAGCAGGATCGGAGCCGCGGCCCAGAACGACAGGAGGACGACCTTGCGCCGCAGGTTGTAGCCGACCTTGATCGACTCCTTGTGGTCGTGGGTCGCTTCGTTGATGTGGTCGTAGGTCTTCGGTTCGAAGAAGAAGTGCCCGATCTGCCGGGACACCATCGCGCCGAACCAGCCGAGCATCGCCGTCGTGACCGGGTCGAACCAGATCGTCACGTAGGCGGTGAGGAAGCACAGCGCGCTGAAGAAGTGCAGCGACTGGTTGATACGGCTGTGGTGGTAGTAGCGGTGATCGTCCCAGCGCTGCTCCTCGAGGGCTTCGAAGAACGTCTGGCGGTACGGAAGTGATGTTGCTTCTGCGGTCATATCAGGCTCGTGGAACACGGGGCCAGTCCGTGGCCCGGTCGTGACTCGGATGTTTCCCTGCGGACGTGGCGGAGCAGCGGCTCGCCGACGCGGAGGACGTCGCCTTCTTCCAGCCCGCCTGCCCACGTCACCGGGCCGGACGCGAACACGAGCACCGTGGAGCCGTGTTCGAAGTAGCCGAGCTCGTCTCCCTTCTCGAACGACGCGTTGCAGGGCAGCACGTTCGGGCCGCGGTAGCGCAGGTGGAGGCGGTCGGCGAGGGCGTGGATCCGGAGGCTGGCGACCAGGATCGCGGCCACGGGGACGAGCGTGAGCGCGACGCCACGCTCATCGGGCTCGAACGCCAGGACCGCGCGCTCGTTCTTGCAGAACAGGCGTTCGACGCGGCGCAGCGCGATCGGATTGACGTTCCACGTGTCGCCCGACACGTAGGTGACCTCGCGGAGCGAGCCCGCGCAGGGCGCGTGGAAGCGGTGGTAGAAGCTCGACTTGAGCCGCAGCGTCGCGAACAGTCCGTCGCGGTGCCGCTCGACGAGCTCCGGGTGGGGGAGGAGGTCTTCGAGCGTGTAGGGGAAGCCCTTGGCCTGGAACACGGTCGTTCCGTCGACGCGTCCGTGCGCGCCGAGGATCGAGTCGCACGGACTGACGAGCACGTCCGGGTCGGGGTGGATCGGTCGGGAACCGGGCTTCAGGCGTCGGATGAAGCAGTCGTGGAGGCTGCGGAACTCCTGGTGTTCGGCGTCCGACAGGTCGAGGTCGGGAGAGCAGCGCTTCCAGATCGCGATCGAAGCCCTGCGCACCCAGCCGATCTCGAGTCGGCTGAACCAGCCCATGGCGATGGTCAGCGCGCGGCGCGGCAGCCGGTTCGTGACAAGGAAGTTGATGTCTTCCTGGAGGAACGGCCGGACCCACCAGGCCGCACGGGGGGCCCGGACGCTGTCCCTCGGCGCTGGGATCGAAGCCTCGACGTGTGGCATCGGCGCGTGCGCGCCGGAACCGCCCGGCCGCGCACGACGAGACGGTGCCGCTCGATCGCAGAGATCCCGTGGAGTCAGGATCAAGATTCGGCGGAGTGGAACGGACTCCGCCTACGCCAACCCCGAGTCGGGGGCCGGGGCCCCGACCCGGACACCAACTTCGTCAGCGCACCGGGACCAGCCGGATCGAGCGGAGGTTCGCGAGCGCGGCGAGCTCGATGCGACGGGCTTGTGCCTCGAGGAACAGCTCGCTCGCGCCTTCGCCGATCGTCACGACGCCGGCGTCGAGGATCGCGTAGGTCTGCCAGCCGCCGGTGGGCTCGGTGATCTCGACCTGGTGCGTGGCGCCGCCGATGCGGAGCTCGAGCGTGCCGCCGCCCTCCCCGGGCTTGACCGCATGGTCGAGCTCGATGCGGTAGCGCCCGGCGGGGAGCGCGAACGGACCGAACCGGGCGACGTCGTCCTTGTTCGCCCAGTAGCCGAGGTTGTCCTTCCAGTCGGCCTCGCCCGGCGAGCGGGCCTGCTCGACACGGAGCGTCTTCCCGTCGATCTCGGCGTCGAGCGCGGTCAGCGTCAGTGAGCCGTCGTCCGCGGGGAGGATGCGCGCGTCGACGCGAGGAGCGCCGTCCAGCTGGAGCGCGAGCACCGTCGCGTGCTCGTCGGGGAGTCGGCCGGACAGGTCGAAGGTCACGCCGCGGGCGTCGCGGGTGAAGGGAACGGGTCGCTTCTTCGGGTCGTGCAGCAGCCGCGCACTGCGGATCGGGTTCTGGAGGCCCGGCACGAACAGCGTCTTGTCCTCGGCCCAGTCGTAGACGTGGAGGAAGAGTTGGTCGCCCTTGGTCGTGGCGGCGCCCCACGGCGTCTTCCGGAACGGGCTCGCCGTCGTGCCGTAGATCGCGTCGCCGTTGCGCTCGAGCCAGCGTCCGATCGCGAACAGGCGGTCCACCATGATCAGCGGGATGCGGCCGTCGGCGGTCGGGCCGATGTCGAGCAGCAGGTTGCCGCCGCGTCCGATGGTCTCGATCAGGCGGCGCACCGACTCGTCGCGCGTGTCGTAGACGTCGTAGCCCTCGGCGCGGTTGAACGCGAAGCTGTGCCCGATCCCGCGGCACTCCTCGAAGATCACCTCTTCGCGCATCGTGCCGTCGGCGTTGCCGAGGCTGCCGTACTCGGTCGTCGAGAAGTCACCGACCTGTCCGCGCAGCCCCTTGCCCCAGCGGTCGTTGACCGCGAGGCGGTCGGCGGCCGGGTGGTTCCGGTAGATCCAGTCGAGCGTCTCGCGGCCCTGCCACAGCGTGTCGGGGTGGTTCCACTCGCCGTCCGGCCAGAACACCGTCGGTGCGTAGCGCGAGATCAGCTCCTCGATCTGCGGTCGCATCACCCGGGTCACGTAGGCGGTGCGGTCCTCGTCGTAGAGCGGGTTGTGCCACTCCATGAACGAGTAGTAGAGGCCCATCTCCAGGCCCTCGGCGCGGACCGCTTCGGTCAGCTCGCCGACGAGGTCGCGCCTGGGGCCCGTCGCGACGCTGTTCCAGTCGTAGCCCCGCACCTCGCTCGCGACCTCGCTCGGCCACAGGCAGAAGCCGTCGTGGTGCTTCGACGTCAGCACGACGTAGCGGGCGCCGGCGCGTCGGAAGATCGAAGCCCAGTCCGCCGGGCTCCACATCTCGGCGCGGAACATCGGCGCGAAGTCGCGGTAGGCGAAGTCCTCGCCGTAGTTCTCGGCGTGGAACTTCCTCTCCAGCCCGCCGTGTGCGTTCGTGTCCAGCCAGTGCTGGTACCACTCGCTGTAGGTGCTCGTGTCGCAGAAGGAAGGCACCGAGTAGACGCCCCAGTGGATGAAGATCCCGAACTTCGCGTCCTTGAACCACTCTGGGGTCTCGTGCGCGGCGAGCTGCTCCCAGGTGGGTGCGCGGTCCTGGCTCTCTTGGGAACCCAGGGCGCAGGACAGCGCCGCGGTGGCGACGGCGATCGGCAGGAGGCTTCGCATGGCCCGGATCTTCGCGCGGGGCACATGCGTTGGCCATGCCGGAACGTCGCCCGGCTCCTGCGATCAGCGCGCGGTGCCGCTACCCTCGACGGCCGCATGACGCACCGACTCGGCACCCTGTCCCTGGTCCTGCTGCTCGCGCCCGCGGCGCTCGCACAGCAGTCGGCCCTCGACGTCTCGGATCTCGTGAGGCGATCGGGTCTCGATCCCGTCGCTGTCGGCATGGTCCGGCGCGGTCTCCCGCTGTTCGTGAGCAACTGGGCGGAGGCCGATGGAAGACGGTTCCTGCTGGGCGAGGAACGCCTCGTCAAGATCGCCGGCGCCGATCCCGCACCGGCCGCCGCGCCGCTCCTCGATCGGGATGCGCTGCTGTCGCTGCTCGCCGAGGTCCGGGGTGACAACACGGTGCGGGGTGGATTCGTCGAGGTCGGGCCTCGTGTGCTGCTCGACACCGGCTTCGCGGAGCAGGTGGCGGTGGACCTGCGGGAGATCCGGGCGGCGCTGCCTCCGCGGATCGAGGTCGACGTGCGGCTCGAGAAGGTGGCGTCGGACGGCACGACGATTCTCCTCCTGGCCGGGACCGAGGCGTTCCAGGCGGGCGAGGTGCGGATCCTCTCGGACGCGCGGACCCACCGACTCCTTTCTGGCCTCGAGGTGGAGATCGCCCAGTCCTCGGCGATCGCGACGCCGAGCTTCGACACCGTCGAGCTCGGCGCGTCGGTCAGCCTGCGGGCACGCCTCCTCCCCGACGGACGTGCGGCCGTGATCGAGTCGGTGCTCCGGGTCTGCGACGCGGGCGAGCCAGGGTCGATCGACGTCGGCGAAGGCGTCGGGCCGTTGGATCGGCTGGGCACGCGGTTCGACGAGCTCGGCTCCACGTTCGTCGCCGAGCGCGGCGCGACGGTCGAGCAGGTCTTCGGCACGGCCGACGGCGGGATTCTCCGCCTCCGCTGCACCCCGCGCTACGAGCCGCCGAAGGCAGCCATTCGCAGCGACCTCCGCGTCGTGGCGACGCCGCTGTTCGGGCGTCCGGTCGTCGGATTCCGCTTCGTGCCGCGTCACAGCGACGGGCTCGAAGACGCGGGAGAGCAGCCCCTGCTCGGCGTCCAGGAGCTCGCGATCGGTGCGATCGGCGAGCAGGCGGACGCGTTCGCGCTGTTCCTGCCGCCCGGTTCGGGTGCGACCGGCGTCCTGGTCCTGAGCGGCGATCGGGGTGAACGGGTCGGGCGCGTCCTCGAGCAGCGTGTGTCCGCGGTGCTGCAGGCCCAGCGCCTGTCGGTCGAGGTCTTCTCGATGCCGGCGGGCGCCGCGGTCGAGGCGCGCCGGGACGCGGCCATGCCGGACGGGGCGGAACAGCTCGCAAGCTTCTCCGGGCACGTGGTCACCGGGCTACCGATCGCGTTCGGGTCGGGCGCGGAGAGCAGCTTCGTCCGGGAGTGGCAGACCGAGGTGGCGCAGGCGTCGCGCATCCCGCGGCCGGCCGTCGGCGTGATGGACGAAGGGGCGTTCGTCACCGCGTGGGTCCAGCCGGGCAGCGCACGACGCGTCGGGCTCGAGCTCGACCTCGACCGGCTGCTGGAGCTGCGCAAGCAGCAGATCGGGCTCGGCCGCGAGATGGCGGTGATCCTCGACACGTCGAACCCGCTGGTCCTGCCCGCCGAGCGGGTCCAGGCCGAGCTGCCGTGGACGGGCTCGGCCCGCGTGCGGACCGTGGTGGACCTCGGCGACGAAGGCGCGGCCGTGCTCCGTCGCACCGCGCGCGCGGTGCTGGGGCCCGATCGCGAGCTCGTCGTCCGGGTCGCGATCGGCTGACGGCGCGCGTCAGCGGCGGCGCTCGAACACGCGCGCGACGAACGTGTAGAGCATCGGGATCATCACGATCCCGAGGACGGTCGCGAGCGTCATGCCGCCGAACACGGCGCTGCCGAGACAGCGCCGGCTCATCGCCCCTGCGCCGCTGGCCAGCAGGAGCGGGAGGACGCCGAGGATGAACGACATCGCCGTCATCAGGATCGCGCGGAAGCGCAGGTGCGTGGCGTTCCTCGCGGCTTCGAGCACGGTGTGCCCCGCAGCGACCTGCTCGCGCGCGAACTCGACGATCATGATCGCGTTCTTGGCGGCGAGGCCGATCAGGAGCACGAAGCCGATCTGCGTGTAGACGTTGTTGTCGAGGCCGATGATCAGCGTCATGCCGAGTGCGCCGAGGATGGCGATCGGGACGTTGAGGAGGACGGCCAGGGGGGCGGACCAGCTCTCGTACTGGGCGGCGAGGAACAGGAACACGAAGAGCAGTGCGAGCCCGAAGATCACGACCGCCTCGTTCCCGGCGCTCGCCTCCTGGAACGACACGCCGGTCCACTCGAAGCCCATCGACGAGGGCAGGCGGGGCGTGGCGATCTCGGCCATCGCGTCGATCGCCGCGCCCGTGCTGACGCCCGGAGCGCCGGTGCCGGTGATCGAGGTCGCGACGTAGTTGTTGTAGCGGAACACCGTGCGGGGTCCGGCGACCTCGCGCACGGTGAGCATCGTCGAGACGGGCACCATGTCGCCGCTCTTCGAGCGGACCCGGAGCCCGAGGATGTCGTCGATGCGAGCGCGGAACGAAGCGTCGGCCTGGGCCATCACGCGGTAGGTGCGGCCGAACTTCGAGAAGTCGTTCACGTAGGCCGAGCCGAGGTTGGTCTGCAGCGTCGCGAAGAGGTCGTTGAGGGGGACGCCCAGCCGCTGCACCTTCTCGCGATCGATGTCGAGGTAGATCTGGGGCGTGTCGGTGCGGAACGCCGACTTCAGTCGCGTCAGGCGCGCATCCTGGTCGGCCGCCGCGACCACGTCGTTGGCGACCTGCTCGAGCGCAGCGAGCCCGGCCCCTTCCCGGTCCTCGAGCCGCAGGTCGAAGCCGGTCGCCGTGCCGAGGCCCATGATGGGCGGCGGGGGGAACGCGAAGCCTGCACACGCCGGGTCCGCGTGGATGTTGGTCGTGACCTGGCGTGCGATGACGCCGACGTTGCGTGTCCGCATGTCTCGCTCTTCCCAGGGGTCGAGCGAGATGAACATCGTGCCGGAGTTGGTGGCGTTGGCTCCGTCGAGGATCGCGAACCCGTTGATCTCGAGGACGTGGGCCACGCCCGCCAGCGACTTGGTCGAGTCGCCGATCCGGCGGAGCGCCTCGCCCGTACGTTCGACGGTCGCTCCCTCGGGAAGCCCGACCTGGGCGAACAGGTAGCCCTGGTCCTCGTTCGGGAGGAAGCCGGTGGAGAGGTTCTTCGCGCTGTAGCCGGTCAGCGCCAGGATGCCGGCGAACAGGATCGCGCCCACGAACAGGCGTCGACAGAGGAAGGCCCCGACGCCGACGTAGCCGATGCGGAAGGTGTCGAGGACCTTGTCGAACGCGCGGAAGAAGATGTTCTTCTTGCCGCTCGGCGCGCGGAGCAGGATGCCGCACAGCGCGGGGCTCAGGGTCAGCGCGTTGATCGACGACAGCACGGTCGACACCGCGATCGTGATCGAGAACTGCTGGTAGAGCTGGCCGGTGATCCCGCTCAGCATCGCGGTCGGGACGAAGACGGCGAGGAGCACCAGGGTGGTCGCGATCACCGGGCCGGTGATCTGCTCCATCGCCTTCTCGGTCGCCGCCTTCGCGTCGAGGCCCTCCTCCTCGATGATCCGCATCACGTTCTCGACGACGAGGATCGCGTCGTCGACCACGATGCCGATCGCCAGGACGATGCCGAACAGCGACAGCGTGTTCAGCGACATCCCGAAGCCGAGCATGACCGCGAACGTGCCGATCAGCGCGACCGGGATCGTCACCGTCGGGATGATCGTCGTCCGGAAGTCCTGGAGGAACAGGTAGACCGTGAGCACGACCAGGGCGATCGCCTCCAGGAGGGTGATGATCACCTCCTCGATCGATGCCTCGATGAAGCCCGTCGTGTCGAACGCGACCTCGTAGCGGAGGTCTTCGGGGAACGCCTCGGCGAGGCGGTCCATCGTCGTGCGCACTCCCTCGGCGATGTCGAGGGCGTTCGCTCCCGGCTGCTGGTAGATCCCGAGCGCGACCGCGTCGCGGCCGTCGAAGCGGGCGCCGATGTCGTAGTTCTGCGCGCCGAGCTCGACGCGCGCGACGTCACGCAGGAACACGGTCGCGCCGCTGTCGGCGACCTTGATCAGGATCTGCTCGAACTGCTCCGGGTCGTTCAGTCGCCCCTGGGTCGAGGCCGTCAGCGTGAACGCCGTCTCCGCCGGGGCCGGCGCCGCGCCGATGCGTCCCGCGGCCACCTGGACGTTCTGGGCGCGGATCGCCCCGACGACGTCGGTCGTCGTGAGCCCGCGCGCGGTCAGCTTGTCGGGGTCGAGCCAGATCCGCATCCCGAAGTCGCGCGCGCCGAACACCGACACGCTGCCGACTCCCTGGACGCGCTTGAGCACGTCCAGGACGTTCGTGTTGATGTAGTTGCTGATGAAGAGCTGGTCGTAGGTCTCTTCGGGCGAGGTCAGCGCCAGCATCAGCACGATGGCACTCGACTTCTTCTGGACGACGACACCCTGCCGCTGGACTTCGTCCGGCAGAGACGGGATCGCGATCGAGACGCGGTTCTGGACCAGGACCGTGGCCTCGTCGACGTCCGTGCCGACCTCGAAGGACACCGTCAGCGCGTACTGGCCGTCGCTGGTGCAGTTCGAGGACATGTAGATCATGCCCTCGACGCCGTTGACCTGGGACTCGATCTGCTGGGCGACGGTCTCGGCAACGACCTGGGCGGAAGCGCCCGGATAGGTGGCCGTGACGCTGATGGTCGGCGGCGTGATGTTCGGGGTCTGCTCGATCGGCAGCGCGGGGAGCGCAGCGAGTCCGAGCACGACGAGAACGATCGAGACGACCGACGCGAAGATCGGCCGGCGGATGAAGAAGCGGCTCAGCATCGGGTGTTCCGGAAAGAGGCTGCGATCAGCGGTTGCTCTGGCCGTCGGTGGACTTCGGGGCGGGAGGCTCTCCCTCGCCCTGGGGCACGACCTTCATGCCGGCTCTGGCCTTCGCGAGCCCTTCGACGATGTAGGTCGCCTCTGCCGTCAGCCCGCTGGTGACGAGCCGCTTCCGGCCCACGCTGTCGCCCACCTCGATGCCCTGGCGGGTGACGAGGCCGTCGGCATCCACCGTGAACACGTACTTGCCAGCCAGGTCCGTGCCGATCCCCGTCTCTTCGATGAAGAGGCTCGGCTCGGCGTCGGCACCCAGGACCTGCATGCGCACGAACAGGCCCGGAACGAGCGTGCCGTCGTCGTTGGGGATGATGCCTCGGACGCGGATCGTGCCCGTCCGCGCGTCGACCTGGTTGTCGACGAAGTCGATCTTGCCCTCGTGCCCGAACTCGGCATCGCCCTCCACCTTGACCGCGATCGACAGCGTCGGACGCAGGCTCTGCTGCTCGGGCGGCAGCCGGCGGATCTCACGAAGCCGGCCGACCAGCAGGCGTTCCGGAACGTCGAAGTCGACGTAGATCGGCGTGCTCTGCGTGATCGTGGTCAGGATGTTGGGAGTGCCCGGGGCGCCGACGAGGTTGCCCACGTCGACCGTCTGCTTGCCGATGCGTCCGGCGATCGGGGCGTGGATCTCGGTGTAGCTGAGCTGGAGTTCGGCCTCGCCCAGCTGCGCCTCGGCGGCGTCGACCCGGGCAGCGGCCTTGCGGCTGTCGGCGCGTCGCTGGTCGACCTCCATCTCGCTGACTGCGTTGGTCTCGAGCGCCTTCTGCACGCGGGCCAGGTCTGCGTTCGCCCTCTCGAGGTCCGCCTTCGCGATCGCGAGATCGGCCTTCGCGGACTCCACGACGGCCTTGTAGGTGTCCTGCTCGATCGTGAAGAGGAGCTGGCCTGCCTCGACCTGCGAGCCCGGCGTGAAGTCCATCGAGCGCAGGTAGCCGGGAACCCGAGCACGGATCTCGACGAACGCCGACGCCGAAGTCGTGCCCACCGCCTGGAAGGAACGCGCGTGAGGCATCGTCGTGGGAGACGCGACGACGACCGGCGGCGGTGGTAGCTGCAGCGGGGCCGGCTTCGGCATGCAGCCTGTGAGCGCTGCAACCGTCAAGGAAAGGGCGGGGAGGAAGTGCTGGCTCATCGTACGTCTCCGCGTATCGGGCGCTTGGGTTCGGCGGGAGCGGGAACGGGATCTCGGGGAGCGCATGGCCCGGCGACTCGGTCGCTGGGCTGCGCCATGGGTTCAGGCGGTCTTCGCGAATCGTCCCGCTGACTCCCGGTGGAGTCCGAGGGGCGTTCCGACTGGTCGATCGAGCGGGTCGGCGACGCTCATTCGTTGGTCGCGGCGGCCTGGTGACCCAGGGACTCGGACTCCGCCCAGCCGCCGCCCAGCGCACGGAACAGCCGGATCAGGTTCTGCAGGATCAGGCCGCGGCTCACCGCTGCCTCGTCCTGCTGCGTGGCGAGTGCCCGCTGGGTGTCGAGCACGTTCTGGAAGTCGACGCGTCCGGTGCGGTACAGCGACTCGACCAGCTCGACCGACTGCTGGGCGGCCCGGACCGATGCCTCGAGCTCCTGGAGGCGCTGCGTCTCTTCTGCGTAGGCGGCGAGACTCGCTTCGACTTCTTCGAACGCCCGGAGCACAGCCTGCTCGTAGCCGGTGCGCG
>JAQCBR010000262.1 GCA_027621295.1 Planctomycetota bacterium | reverse complement strand
CGGGCGTGGCGTCGATCTTCCCATTCCTGGCGCTAGCGGCGGACCCCGCGGCGGTGCGGGAGTCGGGGGTGGGGCGCGCGGTGCTCGGCTGGCTGCCGGAGATGACGGATCAGCAGCTGCTCGTGGGGGCCGGCGTGCTGTCGATCGCGTTCCTGATGATGGCCAACGCCGTCATGCTGTTCGGAACTTTCCAGAGGATGCGGTTCGCCCAGGCGGTCTCGCTCCATCTGCGGCGGGTCATCCTTCGCCAACTCGCGGCGCGTCCCTACGGCTACTTCCTTGGGCGGAACTCGAGCGCCCTCTACCAGAAGATCGGTGACGACGCGCGGTTGTTGGCGACTCAGCTCCTGAATCCGCTCCTGGATCTGGCAGCTTCAGTCTTCACCGTCCTTGCGATTCTGACGTCCATCCTCGTGGTGGACCCGATTCTCCCCGTCCTCGCGGGGGCGGTCCTGGCGATTGCCTACGCGGGGGTGTTCCGTTGGACGCGTCCGCGGCTCGTCCACATGGGGGCCAGGCTCAGGGAGACGAACCGGCTCCAGGCCAAGGGGCTCAGCCAGTTCCTCCAGGGTGTGAAGACGGTCAAGGTCCATGACTGTGCGTCCCACTTCATCGGGACCTACGACCAGAGCGCTGCGGAACAGGCGGCCCTGATGCCCAAGCTGCCTGTCTATCAGCAGCTGCCGCGCGGTGTCATCGAGTCGGTGGCCTTCGGTGGGCTCGTGCTGATGGTGGTTCTAGAAGCGCTTCGAGGCCAAGGCGTTGCTGCGATCTTGCCCGAGGTCAGCGTGCTCGCGTTGGCCGGGTACCGGATGTTGCCCGAGACCCAGCGGATGTATGGCAACTTCACGCTGGTCATGACCTACCACTACCTCGCGCGCGAGTTGGGTGAAGAGATCCACAGCGGGGAAGGTGTGGAGACCGGCGAGGTCGGCGCCCCGAGTGGTCCACTGGCGTTCGGGAATGAGCTGAAGCTCGCTGGCATCGCTTTCCGCTACCCCACCGCCAAGCAGCCCGTCTTCGAAGCCCTGGACCTCACGGTCCCCAAGAACACCAGCCTCGGCATCGTCGGCCCCACCGGCTGCGGCAAGTCGACGCTCGTCGACCTCATCCTCGGGCTCCACGAACCGACCGCAGGCCAGATCCTGGTCGACGACCACGTCCTGACCCCAGCCGACATGCCCGCATGGCGGCGGATGATCGGCTACGTGCCGCAGGACATCTTTCTGCTCGACGACACCGTCGCCGCCAACATCGCGTTCGGCATCCCGCCCGAGGAGGTCGATCACGACGCGCTGGTCCGGGCCGCCGAGGCTGCGCAGATCCGGAGCTTCGTCGAGGACGAGCTGCCGAAGTCCTGGGACACGGTCGTCGGCGAGCGTGGTGTTCGGCTCTCCGGCGGCCAGCGCCAGCGCATCGGTCTCGCGCGGGCCCTGTACCACGCGCCCAGCGTGCTCATCCTCGACGAGGCGACGAGCGCGCTCGACCACGACACCGAGAGCATGGTGATGGAGGCGATCCAGAACCTGCACGGCACGGTGACGATGCTGGTCATCGCGCACCGACTGAACACGATCGAGAACTGCGACGCGGTGTTCCGGATGGAGCCGCGGCGCTCGACGGAGCCCGACGCCATCTCCTGATTCGACTCTCGCGCTCGGTTCGCCGGGCTAACCGCGGCGCTCGTCGTCCGCTCGACGCAGGCCCAGTGCGGTCCAGAGGCCCAGCGCCGCGAGTGCGGACATCGAGCCGAACGCGAGGGTGGGAGAGCGGGTGAAGAGGAGGCCGGCTATGGCGGTGGCGCCGGCGGAGGTGAGGCCGGTGGCGAGGGCGCTGAGGAGGCTCTGGGCGGTGGATGCGAGGCGGCGGGGGATCCGGCTGGCGACGTAGCCGTAGGCGGCGAGGTGGGTGGCGCCGAAGGACAGGCCGTGGAGCCAGTTGGTGGCGGCGAGCGCGGTCGGGTCGGTGGTCGCTGCGAGCGCGAGCCAGCGCAGGATGGCGGCGGTGGCGCCGAGGGCGAACAGGCCTGAGGTGCGGAGCCTCGAGGTCAGGTTCCTGCCGACGGTGAACAGCAGGATCTCGGCGAGCACTCCCTCGGCCCAGAGCAGGCCGATCGTGCCCTCGGCGACGCCGCTGGCCTTCCAGTGCAGCGTCGAGAATCCGTAGTAGGCGGCGTGGCTCGCCTGGATCAGGCCGGTCGCCGTCAGCACGCGGACGAACGTCCGGTCGCGGATCAGCGTGCGCATCGGCTGGCGGGCGGCGGGCGACTCGTGGTGGTCCTCGTCGTCGCCGCGGGCGGGCAGCAGCAGCGTGGTGAACGCAGTGGCGACCAGCCCGAGCAGGATCGCCCCGTAGACCAGGTCGATCGACCGGCCAGGCAGCACCTCACCGACGAGGAGCGCGGTCGCGAGGAACGACAGCGAGCCGAACGAGCGCACGCGGCCGTAGTCGAAGCGGGGGCTCCGCTGCGCCTCGATCGCACTCATCGAATCGCCGAGCGGGAACAGCGGCGGGTAGACGAGGCCGAACGCGAGGCTGAACGCGGCGAGCGCGGCGAATCCGTTCGCCCAGAAGAACGGCGCGAAGAGCAGCCCCGACGCGACCGCGAGCCCGGTCATCCACCCGCGGCGGTGTCCGCTCCGATCCGCACGGCTCGCGAACCACGGCGTGGCGGCTGCGCGCGCGAGGATGCCGATCCCGACCAGCACGCCGATCTCGGCGTCGGTCGCACCGCGCGACGAGAGCCACAGAGGCCAGTAGGGCACCCAAGCGCCGAGGACGACGAAGAGCGCGACGTAGAACGCGGCGAAGCGGAGCAGTTCGGGAACCCTCGGCGAGGGATCATGCCCGGCGCCCGGCCGCCGTCGAGAGCTTCCTCGGCGAAGCGGTGCGGCTACGCTCGCGTCGATGTCGCCGTCGATCCCTGGCTTTCCCT
>JAQCBR010000261.1 GCA_027621295.1 Planctomycetota bacterium | reverse complement strand
CTGGATGGGAGCCCGTGAGCTCGACCTCGACGCGGATCCGTCTCGGCACGGACACGTCCGGGAGATCGACAGCGAAGGAGATCGCATCGGATACGCGGCCCTGGGCGATCGCAGCGTCGGCGCTGGCTTCGAAGCCCAACTCCGGGATGCGGAGTGTGACCCGCCCGGCGAGGTCGCCCCGCCCGTGGTGGGCGACGCGGATCGGGAACGCGGACCTGCCCGACAGGAACGAGCGGTGGTCGTCCGGCACGTCCAGGCCGAGCATCGTGTCGCGGTGGAACGCGAAGTCCTCGGGGCTCCACTTCGGCTGGTCGAAGTCGTCGAAGAAGCCCATGCGGGCCTTCGTGAAGTCGCGGACGACCGACAGCGTGTAGCCGGCCTCGGGGAACGACATCCGCAGGCGCTCGATCTGGTACTTGCGGTTCCGCAGCGCGTAGCCGAGCGAGTCGGCGCGCAGCGCGGACGCCGTCTCGGCGCCGAAGAGCCGCTCGAGTCTGGTCACGAACTCCCGCTGGGCGGACACGCCCCACGGAGCCGACCACGCATCTTCGGGGATGCCGGAAGCGTCGAACGCGCCGAGGTCGAGCCACGTGTCCGCGGCGATGCACTCGCCGAGCAGCAGCGGCTTCGGGTCGCGCGCGTCGATGTGCGCGCGCATCGACGTGATCTTGTCGGGCCACCACGAGTTGTTGCCGTACGGGTGGTCGTCGTAGAAGTCGTGGATGCGGTGCCACTCGATCCAGGCGCTGTCGTCGACGACGAGCGTCTGCGGGACCATGTCCTTGCACTGCCGGAAGAGCTCCTCCAGCACCGCGAGTTCGGCCGAGTGCCCGGTCTCGCACGTCAGGCTCCGGAGCGCGACCGAGGGGTGGCTGCGGTCCTGGACATGGAACTCGGCGTACTCGCGGCGGAGGTCGGCGACGTGCTCCGTGGTCAGCGTCGGGTGCCAGGTCGGGTACTCCTGCCAGACGATCAGCCCGATTTCGTCGGCGATCTCGTAGACGACCGGAGGCGGCATCCACAGGCATGCCTTGAGCATGTTGCAGCCCAGGTCGCGGACCGACTCGAGCTGCCTGCGCCAGAAGGCGGGGTCCTCGGGTGGGGCGAGGAACGGGGGTGAGTAGCCCCAGTGCAGCATCCCGCGCAGCTGGAGATCCTCGCCGTTCCAGAGGATGCGAGTCCCGTTCGCCGAGAGTCTGCGGAAGCCGACTCTCCGGGTCATCTCGTCGACGAGCTGTTCGGAATCGGGACCGACGCGCACCAGTTCGAGGCGCACGTCGAGGAGGTTCGGTTCGCTGGGGGACCAGAGACCGGCACTCGGAGCCGCGAGCTCGCCCTCGGCCGCGCCGCTCGACGCGTCGACGGGGAACGTCCCCTGGGCGATCGATCGGGGCCCGTCCATCACGGTCACGCGGAGCGCGAGGTCTTCGTTCGACCAACGGACCGGGGCGTGGACGGAGAGGATCGGACCGCGCTCCGTCGCGTCCCCGAAGGTGAACACGCGTTCGCGGTCGAGGACGGGGCCGCTGTCGACGCAGAGTTCCACGCGTCGCCAGACACCGCCGAAGTGGGGTTGGATGATCGGCAGGAAGCCCTGCGTGTTGTGGCCCGTGCGCTCGTCGACCCGAACCAGGATCTCTGCCTCGCCATCGTCCAACGCGGTCGTGACGTCGACGTCGAACGGCGTCCACGCGCCTAGGTGGGTTCCGACGGTCGCTCGGTCGGCGAGGACCTGGGCGGCGGTCGCGACGCCATGGAACAGCAAGCGCGCGCGCTGGCCGGGCTCCAGGGTGCGCTCCAGCTCGAGCCGGTACCACGCGGTTCCTTCGAAGCCGTCGCCCAGTTGGTGTTCGAACGCCTCGCCGATCCGGGTGGGCTCGAACGACGCGGTCGGGACTTCGCCGGGCTCTGTCTCCACGGCGATCGACCATCCCTCGACGAGAGGCACTCGCTCCTGCGCGGGCAGTGCTCCCAGGGTCGCAGCGAGTGGAACGATCCGGAGGACGCGGTGCATGATCGATGGGCTCATCGGTGCTCGGTTCGGACCGGCGCTGCGAGGGTCCGCACCAGATGCAGCGTAGCCAGCAGGAACGCTGGGATCGTGATCCACATCGCGGGTCCCTGCAGATGGTCGAGGGATGCACGGCCGAGACTTGCCGCGAGCCAGACGAGCGTCGGTGTCCAGAGGAGCGCTGCGAACACGAGGATGATGAGGAACCTCCGGAACGGCCATCCGACGGCTCCGGCGAACACGTAGACGGGGAAACGGATTCCCGGCATGAATCGGCTCGTGAACAGGAACGCGTCCCCCTGCGTGAGCAGCTTGCGGCGGATCTCTTCCGCCCGAGGCGTTCGATCGAGCCGTCGCTGCACCCAGGCGACGCGGAGCACGCCGCGTCGCAGAGATGCTCCGAGGCCGTAGAGCGCTGCGTCCCCGAAGATCACGCCTCCGCCACATCCGAGCGCGGCCCAGCCGATCGGCAGCTGGCCTTCGGCGATCAGGATGCCTGCGGCGATGCAGGCCAGATCCTCGCTGAGCAGCGTGCCGACGGCGATCGCGATCGCCAGCAGCGCCGGGCTCGGGTTCGTGCCCAGAGCCGTGAGGAGCCAACTCTCGAGCCACGCCGTGTCCATGAGCACAGAGGCGTCGAGCCTAACCGCTCGGGGTCGGACGTTTCGTGCATCGTCACCTTCCGAAGGCTCTGTTCGTCAGGGATCATGCCGCCCCATGCCGTCGATCCGCGTGCCCCTCCGAGTGCTCGGCCTCGTCGCTGCGACCGGCTTCTGGGCGCTGGCCTTCTGTGTGGCTGTTCTCGCGGCGGCTCCGCTCGGCCGGAGGCTGGCCCTGCGCGATTGGATCGTGCACCGGTGGGCGCGTTCGGTGGTCCGCTGTCTCGGGATCCGGGTCCACGTCGTCGGCGGGGTGCCGTCGGGCGGGTGCCT
>JAQCBR010000260.1 GCA_027621295.1 Planctomycetota bacterium | reverse complement strand
CCGGCCCGCGCCCGCTCGCTGGGCGGCCGATGCAGAGCCCGCGCCCGAGCGAGTCACGGGAACTCGCACGCTGCGGCCTACTCCGCGCTCCGCTCGGATGATGAACGCGTGCGGTGCATCGACCTTGGCGAGGCGTCCCGTCAGGGCCTGCAACGAGGTCGGGTCCAATTTCGGGACGGTCGATCGCTCGCGCTCTTCGTGCGCCGCAGCGTGCCGGCGCTTTCGGCACCACGACATCCGGAACGTGGAGGGTCCGGAGCGGGAGCTCACGTGGAACCGCCCGTGTCAACGCAATGCGTGGTCGGGAGGCGCTGCGACGGGGGGGCGGGGGCCGCACCCAGACTTCCATGCGGTCTCTGATTGCATTCGCGCACCGAGGTCCGGCGACACCGAACTCTGGGGTTGACGGCCTGCTTGCATGGCCTAGCGTCGAGGAGCCGAGCGGTCAGCCTCCGCCCGGTCAGCCTTCTCCCCACTCTCAATTACCCGCTCCGGCGCCCGCCGGAGTGGGGGAGTCAACGCCCTCCTGTGATCTCCTCATACCTGATCCACTCGAAGTTCCTTCGGCCGTTCGCGGCCGCGGTGTTCGCGGCCACCCTCACGCCACTCGGAGTGGCACAAGGGGTTCCGCCGGGCCTCTGGTCGCTCCGGCCGTTCAGCCCGCCCCCCGTGCCCGGTCTCAGTGACTACGTGGTCGACGAGGACGCGGCGATCCGGCTCGGCAAGGCGCTGTTCTGGGACCAGCAGGTCGGCTCCGACGGCATGGCCTGCGCCAGCTGCCACTACCATGCCGGAGCGGACGACCGGGTCGTGCACCAACTGTCGCCGGGACCGTCCTTCCGGGATCTCGACGAGCTGGCCGGCTCGTGGCAGCCCGCCGAGGCGGCGCCGGCCCGTCTGCTGACTGCATCCCTGGCCTGGGATCCGGTGCGCCGGGAGGCCTTGGCCGTCGGCGGGCTCTCGATGCACACGATGCGGTGGGACGGGAGCAGCTGGACGGCGGTCCTGGGCAACCCTGCACCGCTCGGCGAGACGGCGATGGCGTTCGACGGCGTCCGTGTGATCGCGATCGCGAACGGGCGGACCTACCGCTGGAACGGCAACGGCTGGGTCAACATGGGGGCACCGTCCCCAAACCTCAGCGGCATCCGGCTCGCGTACGACGAGGCTCGGGGTCGCGTCGTCGCGTTCGGCGGCTCCATCCACCCGTTCCTGCTGTCGGACGCGACGTTCGAGTGGGATGGTTCGCGTTGGACCGAGATGAGTCCGGCGCATCGGCCGCCCGCGCGCTCCCAGCACGCGATGGCGTATCACGCGCCCTCGGCGAAGGTCGTGCTCTTCGGTGGAGACACCGGAACTCCGCCCAACCTCGTGAAAGTCCAGGATACGTGGACCTGGGACGGCCAGGACTGGGTGCAGGAGCAGGCCAGCAACGCTCCCAGCGCGCGTGCCGGCCACTCGATGGCGGGTTCCCGCGAAGTGATGCTCCACGGCGGGGTCGACGCCTCTGGCCTCCTCCTCGGTGATGTGCACGAGTGGGATGGGAGTGATTGGCATTCGGTCAGCTGCGGGACGGGCACTGGCCTGCCGCGTTCGCAGCACGCTGCGATCCTGATCGGCACCGCGACGGCGCGTGAGCTCCTCGTCTACGAGGCGGGCAACACCGCTGCCACCCCGATGGTGCAACGGCTCCGCTTCGACGTGACGCGGCCGGGAGGCGGTCTGTCGCGTCCGGTGGAGCTCGACGCGACCCGGACCGGCGGCGGAGGTCCGAACTACCACCTGCACCGCAGCGACTTCCCGTTCCACATCCTCGAGGACCCGGCCGACCGAGACTCGAAGCTCTTGTTCGAGTCCGACGACGTGGTGTCGTCGTCGGGCGTGTTCCGCGCCCACTTCGACGGCCTCCGCGGCAACTCGGAGATGGTCGATGACGGCGAGCCCGTGGTCGACCGGATGTTCTCGGACGGCACGCGCAACCTCCGCCGCGTCGAGCCGCGGAACACGCCGTCCGTGATCAACGCGATCTTCCAGTCGCGGTCCTTCTGGGACGGTCGCGCGAACAACGAGTTCAACGGCGTCGACCCTTTCGGGCCCCGCAACGAAGCTGCTCGGGTCTACGAGTGGGTCGGTGGCGTGCTGCGACCCCACGAAGTCGCGCTCGAGAACTCGGCGCTCGCCTCCCAGGCCGTCGGTCCGCCGCTGAGCGGCCTCGAGATGTCGTACGTCGGCCGGAGCTTCCCCGACCTCGGCCGCAAGCTCCTCGGTCGTCGCGCCCTGCAGTTCCAGCAGGTGGCTTGGGACGACAGCGTGCTCGCGTCCTCGCGCCACAGCTCGACGATGGGCCTGAACCGGACCTACCGGCAGCTCGTCGAGGCTGCGTTCGCTCCCCGCTTCTGGGCGGCGCCGAACGACCGGACCGTCGATGGCTACACGCAGATCGAGGCGAACTTCTCGCTGTTCTTCGGGCTCGCGCTCCAGCTCTACCAGGGCACGCTGATCTCGGACGAAACGCGCTTCGACGACTTCGTCGAGGGTGACCTCGCCGCGCTGACGCCGGCCGAGCGTCGTGGCCTCGACGTGTTCATGGGGCCGGGGCTCTGCATGGACTGCCATGCCGGGCCTGACTTCACTTCGGCCGGGGCCATCAGCCACCCCGAGCTGTTCCCGGGCGTCGGCGAGGGAGTGATCGAACGGATGGCGTTCCTTCCCAGCGAGCCCGCGATCTACGACACGGGCTTCTACAACCTCGGCGTCCGGCCGAGCTCGGAAGACCGCGGGGTCGGCGGTCAGGATCCGTTCGGCAACCCGCTGTCGTTCACGCGGCAGTGGCTCGGGTTCCTCAAGACCGGGCAGCGCTATCCCGACGCATTCACAGTCGACGTGACCAAGTTCGAGGAGCCCGATCCTCGCCTGGGCATCAACCCGAACCTCCGTCAGATTCG
>JAQCBR010000005.1 GCA_027621295.1 Planctomycetota bacterium | reverse complement strand
TCGTCACGGAGGAAGCCCGCGAGCTTCTCCATCAGGGCCTTGTAGTTGCGGACGTGCTCCATCATCTCGACCGACACGATCCGATCGAACGTCCGGTCTGTGACGAACTCGTTCGCGTCGCAGGTGACGATCTCGAGGTTCGAGATGCCGCGCTCCCTCGCCCGCGCGAGGATGAACTCCCGCTGGCTGCTCGAGTTGGAGACGCCGAGGACGCGCGAGTTCGGGTAGCGCTCGGCGATCCACAGGCTGAGCGAACCCCAGCCGCACCCCAGGTCGAGCACATCCTGGCCGTCGACCAGCTGCGCGCGCTCCTCGTAGATCGCGAGCATGTTGGCCTCGGCTTCGTCGAGCGTCCGCGTCTCGGGCCGCCAATAGCCGCTGCTATACTTCAGGTGCTTGCCGAGGGCCCGCGTGTAGAGGGCGGCCGGCACCTCGTAGTGCTGCTCGTTCGCCGCCTGCGTCTCGACCGCGATCCGGCTCTCGCGCAGTTCGCGGACCCAGTCCATCACGGCCCCCTGCTGCTCGGTGAGCCCGCCGCGTGTCTCTTCGCGGATCCGATCGCGGAGCAGCCGGCGGATGCCGTAGCGGATCAGGAAGTCGGGGATGAGTCCGCGATCTAGGAACCAGGTGAAGCCCATCTGCTCGAGTCCTTGTGTTCGAGTCTTTCGATCAGTGCGCGGCATCCGCCCGCGGTGGCCACGGGAAGAAAGCGCTCGTGGTGCGCTGGTAGGCGCGGTAGTCGTCTCCGCGAGAGCGGAGCGCCTGCATCTCGGTGTACGGAATCCCGGTGACGCGGGTAATCAGCACGAACATCACCACGGGCGCGATCCACGACCACTCACCGAACGGCGCCGGCGTCGCGATCCACGCGAACGCGCACCAGATCAGCCACTCGCAGAAGTAGTTCGGGTGGCGTGAGTAGCGCCACATTCCACTGCGACACGTCCGCCCCCGGTTCGCCGGCTCCCGACGCCATGCGGCGAGCTGTCGGTCGGCCACCGTCTCACCGACCTTCGCGGCCACGAAGAGCACGACGCCAGCCCACTGCCAGGCCGACACGCGCGCGGCGTCGTGCGAGGCCCAGAGCAGGAACGGCACCGACAGCGCGACCGCCAGCACCGCCTGCGCCTGGAAGAACCACGCGAAGTGCAGGTTCGCACGCGGCCCGAAGTGGGCCCGCAAGTAGGCGTAGCGCCCGTCCTCCGGCTCTCCGAACGCACGGTCCAGCAGCAGGTGGAGCGTCAGGCGCAGGGACCAAGCCCCGCCGACCGCACCGAGCAGCACTCGCTGTTCGACGGAGCCCGAACCGGTGAGCGCGAAGCCGATCACCAGTCCGAGCAGGCTCATCGCCCACCCGACGTCGACCCAGTTGGCGTTGCGCACGCGGACGGCCAGCAGGTGCAGGACCGCCAGCAGGACCGCAGATCCAGCCCACCCCCAGAGGAGTGCGGACCATGCGACGCTGTCCTCGGCGGTGGCTTGTGGCATCGGAAAGACTGGCACGATCGGCCGCTTTCTTCGAGGTCACGGATGCCTCGGATTCGCGATCCCTATAGGTTTTGTGCCCAGACCTGCAACCGTGTCCACGGCAATCACGAACAGGGACCCGCCACCGATGGCCCCCGCCCGGGCCGACCGCGTCCCCATGACATCGACTCCTTCCGTCGTCCCGGGCGAGCCTGCCGCCGCCCCCCGCACCCGCCGCGGAGGCGTGGGAGAGCTGCTGCGGAGCTGGCTCGACTCGTCGGCGGTGCCGCAGGCCGCCGTCGATGACGCGAGCGCCGACCAGGTGGACTGGCTGCGGATCATCCCCTTCGTGCTGCTGCACCTCGGCTGTCTCGCCGTGCTCTGGGTCGGCGTCAGCACGACCGCCGTCGTCGTCGCGGTGGCGCTCTACGCGCTGCGGATGTTCGCGATCACCGCGTTCTACCACCGCTACTTCTCGCACCGCGCGTTCGCGACCTCGCGCGCGGTGCAGTTCGCGTTCGCATTCCTCGGCAACATGTCGGCGCAGCGCGGCCCGCTGTGGTGGGCGGCGCACCACCGCAAGCACCACAAGCACTCCGACACCGAGAGGGACGCGCACTCGCCGACCGAGGGCGGGTTCTGGTGGAGCCACGTGTTCTGGTTCACGACGCGGCGCAACTTCCCTACCGACCTCGACCAGGTCCGCGACTTCGCGCGGTTCCCCGAACTCCGCTTCATCGACCGCTACGACCTGATCGCGCCGCTGACGCTGCTCGCGCTGCTCTACGGCGGCGGCGAGGCTCTCGCCGCCTGGGCGCCGGGGCTGGGCACCAGCGGCCTTCAGCTCGTCGTCTGGGGATTCTTCGTGTCGACCACGGTGCTGTTCCACGGCACGAGCACGATCAACAGCCTCGGACACCTGTTCGGGTCGCGGCGCTACGAAACGACGGACACCAGCCGCAACAACTTCTGGCTCGCGCTGATCACGCTCGGCGAGGGCTGGCACAACAACCACCACTTCTACCCCGTGTCGACGCGGCAGGGGTTCTTCTGGTGGGAGCTCGACCTGTCGTACTGCGCTCTCCGCGCGATGGCCGCGTGCGGGCTGGTCTGGGATCTGCGCCCCGTGCCCGCCCACGTGCTCCAGGGCCAGCGCACGGCGAGGCGAGCGCGCGACGCCGCGTGACCGCCCCTGATCCCGCATGAAGCCGAGGGAACGCAAGCGGATCGCGATCGTAGGCACGGGCATCTCGAGCCTGACGTGCGCGCACGTGCTGTCACGACGTCACGAGGTCACGCTGTTCGACGGCGCTGACTACGTCGGTGGCCACACGAACACGCACGACATCGACTGGCACGGGCATCGCCTCGCGCTCGACACCGGGTTCATCGTCTTCAACGACTGGACCTACCCGAACTTCTTGAAGCTGCTGGCCCAGCTCGGCGTCAACGCGCAGCCGAGCGACATGAGCTTCTCGGTCCGCTGCGAGCGTTCGGGCCTCGAATACAACGGCACGTCGTTCAACGCGATCTTCGCGCAGCGCACGAACCTGCTGCGCTGGTCGTTCTGGCGGATGCTCCGCGAGATCGTCCGCTTCAACCGCGAGGCCCCGGCGATCCTCGAGCGGCCGGACGACCAGACGACGCTCGCCGACTTCCTCAGCGCGGGCCGCTACTCGCGCGAGTTCGTCGAGCACTACCTCGTGCCGATGGGAGCCGCGATCTGGTCGGCGTCGCCCGAGCAGATGCAGGGGTTCCCGGCGCGGTACTTCGTGCAGTTCTTCGCCAACCACGGCTTCCTGTCGGTCGACGACCGGCCGACGTGGCGCGTCGTCCAGGGAGGTTCCCGCACCTACGCGCTCAAGCTGATCCGCCCGTTCGCCGACCGTGTGCATCTGTCGAGCCCGGTCGAGTCGGTGCAGCGGCTCGCCGGGGGCGGCGTCGAGATCAAGGTTCGCGGCCGGGACCCAGAGCGCTTCGACGCCGTGATCCTCGGCTGCCACTCGGACCAGGCGCTCGGCATGCTCGCCGACGCGAGCGACGCGGAGCGCGCGATCCTCGGCGCGATCCCCTACCAGGAGAACGAGGCGGTCCTCCACACCGACGCACGCCTGCTTCCCAAGCGCCGCCTCGCGTGGGCGTCGTGGAACTACCACCTGCCCAAGGTCGGCACGCCCCGGGTCTCGGTCAGCTACTGGATGAACATGCTCCAGTCGCTCGAGACGTCGCAGGGGCTGGATGACGGCACGCAGTTCCTGGTCACGCTGAACCGGGGCGAGGACATCGACCCGTCCAAGGTCCTCGAGCGGATCACCTACCACCACCCGACCTACACGCCCGAGGGCGTCGCCGCGCAGGCGCGGCACGCCGAGATCAGCGGCGTGCGCGACACCTACTACTGCGGCGCCTACTGGCGCTACGGCTTCCACGAGGACGGCGTCGTGTCGGGCCTCGCCGTCTGCCGCCAGTTCGGAATGGACCTGTGATCGCCACGGCGGAGCCCCCCGTCCGGCACAGCGCCCTCCACGTCGGGTCGGTCCGGCATCGGCGGTTCCTGCCGAAGCCGCACGCGTTCCGCTACGGGCTCCACCTCGTCTACCTGGACCTCGACGAACTCGGCTCCGCGTTCCGGGACCGCTGGCTGTGGTCGGTCGAGCGGCGCAACTGGGCGAGCTTCAGGCGCGCGGACTACCTGGGCGACCCGGACCAGGACCTCGCCAACGCGGTGCGCGACCGCGTCGACGCCGAACTCGGCCGCCGCCCGGACGGCCCGGTCCGGATGCTGACGCAGCTCCGCTACCTCGGCTACTGCTTCAACCCGGTGACCTTCTACTACTGCTTCGCGCCGGGCGGAGAGCGGCTCGAGGCGATCGTCGCCGAGATCACGAACACGCCCTGGGGCGAGCGCCACGCCTACGTGCTCGACGCCGAGACCGCGGAGACGACGAAGAGCGGCGTCCTGCGCTGGGGCTTCGACAAGGTCTTCCACGTGTCGCCGTTCATGGCGATGGACCACCGCTACGACTGGCGCTTCTCGGTGCCCGCACCGGACCGGCCGCTGGTCGTGCACATGGAGAACCGCCGTGGCGACGACCTCTGGTTCGACGCGACCCTGACCACCGAGCCCCGCGCGCTGGACGGGCGGAACTGCGCCGGGGCCCTGCTCCGGCACCCGTTCATGACCGGCAAGGTCCTCGCCGGCATCTACTGGCAGGCACTCCGGCTCTGGATGAAGAGGACGCCTTTCCATCCGCATCCGGAGCATCGGGAAAAGCGAAACTGAGCCCCGTTCCCATGAGCACCACCCACCACCTCCTGGCCCCTGCGGACGCAGCGCGCCCGTTCACGCGGACCGGCCTGCGGACCCGGATCGCCCGCAACCTCGTCCTCCGCCAGCTCAGGGGCCTCGCCTACGGCCGCCTCGTGCTCGAGGACGTGTTCGACGGCTCGGTCCACAGCTTCGGCGACCCGGCCGAGTTCCCGGTCCGCGCGACGGTCCGGGTCCTCGACCCGGACTTCTACGCGGCGATGGCCGCGCGTGGGTCGATCGGGGTCGCCGAGGCCTGGATGACCGGGGCGTGGACCTGCGACGACCTGACGTCGGTGGTCCGGATCATGGTCCGCAACCGTGAGGTGCTCGAAGGCATGGAAGGCGGGCTGGCCCGGCTGTTCCAGCCGCTGCTGAAGCTGCTCCACGCGCGGAACTCGAACACCAGGATCGGCAGCCGCCGGAACATCGCCGCGCACTACGACCTCGGCAACGCGTTCTTCGCCGAGTTCCTCGACCCGACCCTGACCTACTCGTGCGGGGTCTTCGAGAGCGAGGACGCGACGATGGAAGAGGCGTCGATCGCGAAGATCGACCGGCTCTGCCGCAAGCTCGACCTGAAGCCCAGCGACCACTTGGTCGAGATCGGCACCGGCTGGGGCGCGTTCGCGGTCCACGCGGCGCGCGAGTACGGGTGCCGCGTCACGACGACGACGATCTCGAAGGAGCAGCACGCGGTGGCCGCGGAGCGCATCCGCGAGGCAGGCCTCGAGGATCGGGTCACGCTGCTCCTCGAGGACTACCGCGACCTGACCGGCCAGTTCGACAAGCTCGTCTCCGTCGAGATGATCGAGGCGGTCGGACACCAGTTCCTGCCGACCTACCTCCAGAAGTGCGCGAGCCTGCTGAAGCCGGACGGCATGGCGGCGATCCAGGCGATCTTGATCGCCGACCAGCGCTACGAGGCCGCGCTCCGCGAGGTCGACTTCATCAAGCGCTACATCTTCCCGGGGAGCTTCATTCCGTCGACGACCGCGATCGTCGACGCAGCCACCAAGAACACCGACCTGCGCCTCCACCACATGGAGGAGATCGGCGCCCACTACACGACCACTCTCCGGAAGTGGCGCGAAGCGATGTACGAGAACCTCGGCAAAATCCGCGCGCAGGGCTACTCCGAGGAGTTCCTGCGGATGTGGGAGTACTACCTCTGCTACTGCGAGGGCGGGTTCGCCGAGCGCTTCCTCGGCGTCGGCCAGTACCTGTTCACCAAGCCCTGGGCCAAGCCCGAGCCGCTCCTCCCCGCGCGCAGCGCGCTGCGCGCCCGCGCGTGAAGCCGCTGCACCGGAACCTCGCCGACTTCGCGCTGCTGCAGATCGGTTGGTTCGCCGCGGTGCTCGGCGGCGCGGCCGGAGTCGCATGGCTCGGACCGCTGACCGCAGCGCTATTCATCGCGATCCACGTGAGATGGGTCGTCCCGGCCGCATGGCGCCGGGACGAGCTCCGCAACGTGCTGGTCTGGGGCACGGTCGGCTGCGTCCTGGATGTCGGGCAGGTCGCGTTCGGAGTCCTGCGCTTCGAAGACCCAGCGTGGACGATCGCTGGCGTCCCGGCCTGGCTCGCCTCGCTCTGGTTCCTGTTCCCGATCTGCTTCAACACCTGCTTCGCGTGGCTGCACCGACGGCTCGCGGTCGCGGCCCTGCTGGCGTTCGTGGGCGCGCCGCTCAGCTACCAGGCCGGCGTGGCGCTGGAGGCGCTCACCGTGGACGACTCGCTCGTGTTCGGCGCACTGGGCGGCGCCTGGGCGATCTATCTGCCGGTCGCGCTCGTGATGACGCGAAGGCCCCCCGAAGACTGATCCGCCCTCAGCCTCCGACGACTCCGCGCAGCCACTGCGCGACCGACTCGGTGTCCCAGAACGCGATCCCCGAGTGCTGGAGGCGGATCACTCCGTCCGGATCGACGACGAACGTCAGCGGCCGGACCGAGCCCTGGAGCGCCGCCGGGAGCTCTCCGTCGCGGAACGAGTAGGGCAGCCGCGGCGCGCCCTGGTCGACGAAGAACGCGAGCCGATCCCTCGTGCAGTCGGCGACCACCGCGAAGAGCACGTCCTCCTGGACGTCCTTCCGCAGCTGGCGCAGGCTCTCGAGGACCTGGCGCGCGCCCCGGGTGTCCGGATCGAAGACGTGGACCAGCACGGTCTGGCCCTCGAGCTCGGCCAGGTCACGTGCACGGCCGGTCAGGTCGACGAACGCGAACGCCACGCGCTCTTCTCGGGTGGTCGGCAGATCCACTGCGAGCGCCGCTGCGTCCGGCCGCGGAAGGTCCTCGCCGAACCGCATCGCAACGATGCCGACCGCCCCGAGCGCGACGATGATCGCGACCGACAGCGTCGCGACCGCGTAGACCGTCGCGTAGGCCAGCCCCCCGAGCCTCGGCACCTCGGCCGGGTCGGGCGCCCCCATGCGGTGCAGCACGCCGGTCAGCAGCACCGCAGCGGCAGCTCCCGGTGCCGCGGGAACGCCCGCGATCAGGAGCGGCACCGCGTATCGAGGCAGATCCGCCGGCAGCTCGACCTGGAGCACCGCGTAGAGCCCGGCGAGATAGACGAGGCCGAACGCCCCCATCACGCCGAACACGCCGCCCGCGGTCTCGACGAGCCGGAAAACCCGGCCGCAGTCGCGGCACCGGGCGTGCAGACCACTCCACCAGGTCAGCACGCGGAACAGCGAGTTCTCGGCGCCGCAGTGGCTGCAGCGCGTCCGCATCAGTCGCCGTGGGCCGGCCATGGACGCCGAGTCTACGGGCGGCCACCCGCGCCCGGAACGCCGCGCCCAGGACCCGTCAATAAGAGGCCGTCATCGGCACCGGGACCAGCGGCGAGCTGACCGGCAGCGACTGGTCGGCGGACCACGGGCCACCCGAGAAGCCGAAGTCCCCTTCGTGCGAGAACGTCGTCAGCCGGATCCCGATCTCGGTCGGGCTGCCGATGTCCTGCACCGGGATCACGAACATCTGCACCTGGTCCGACAGGATCGCACGCGCGCCGGTGAACAGCAGGTTCGGCGGGAACGTCCGCGCGTCGGTCGTCGAGAAACGCCACCCGCCGAACGGCTCGTACTGGTTGATGAACCAGGTGTCCGTGCCGGTGAACGGGTCGGTGTCGAACGGCGGGGTCGGCACGTAGTTGTTCGTCGTGTCGAGGTCACGGTCGAGGACCAGCGCGTACTGGAAGAACTTGCCCTGCGCGTCGAGCGGGATCGGGTCGACGCAGCACTGCCATGCGACCAGGTAGGGGCCTTCCGGCATCCCGCCCGGGAAGTCCGACATCAGAGTCAGGCCGTTAGGGCCGGGTCCGACGGGGTAGACCGCGTTCGGCCCGAGGAACGCCGCCTCGAGCTGGGCTTCGTCGAGGTCGACGACGACCGCCCCGATCTGGAAGGTCTCCGTGTAGAGCTCAGGCGGCACCTGCGGCGGCACCTGCGAGCTCGAGTTGTTGGTCGGCTCGCCCACCGGCACGTCGAGGCTGAACATCTCGAAGCCCTCGAGGCGCTGGCCGACGATCGCTTCCAGCATCCGCTGCGGCGGCGCCGGCGGGTTGCCTCCGGACGGACACGTGTTCGTCACCGTGAACGCGCCAGAGAGCTCGCGGATCTCGAGCGAGAAGTCGTCGATGCGCCGACCCTGGACCTCGACGAAGAAGCGAACGTCCGCCTGCTCGAAGTACTGGTCGGCGACGACGACTTCGACGGTCGTCGAGCCGAGCTCCAGGAGCGACCCCGACGCCTGCGACAGCGTCACCGGAGGGGTGATCGCGTGGAGCTGGTCCGGGTCCTCGTTGCCGGTCGCGATCACCGATGTGAACGTCACCTCAATCGTGTCCGGATCGAGGTCCTTCAGCGGCCCCGTGAAGATCTGGACCTGGAAGTCGCCGACGACGATCGGGCCGTTCGCGAGCGCGGCCGCGTCGCAGCAGGCCGCGATGTCGCGGGCGTTCGCGATCAGCACCTGCGGCTCCGGGGCCGAGCCGGTGCACGCCGCGAGCGCGAGCCCGAGGCAGGTCGTGAGCTTGGAAGTCTTGTTCATCGGACGGATGACGGCTTGGCTCGGGGCTTCAGGCGCTCAGCGCGACTGCGCGAACCGCTCGACCTGCTCGATGTACTCCTGGACGTTGTCGCGCGGCGCGAGCTGCTGGGCCCGGCGGAGCAACGGCAGCGCCTCCTGGTAGCGCCCCTGGCCGACCAGCAGCTGGCCGTGACGAATCTTGGCGTCCGCCTCGAAGCCCTCGACGTTCGCCGCGCGCTCGAAGTAGAAGACCGCCTGCTCGACGTCACCGCCGCGGCCCGCCTGCTGTCCGAGCAGGATCAGCGCGTCGCCGTCCAGCGGATCGAGCGCGACGATCTCCTCGAGGATGCGAACCTCCTCCTCGCCGACGCCCTCGGCGACAGCGATCCGGGCGCGCAGACGCAGCAGGTCCTTGCGGACCGCGACGTCGACGTCTTCACCGAGGCTGGCCTCGATCGCCTCGACCAGCGACCGGGTCTCCGACAGGGCGCCGTTCGCGCTCAGGTACTTCGCAGCGCGGACCAGACGGTCGATCGGTCGCGACGGGTCCATCGCGAGCGCGCGCTGGTAGCCGGACACCGCGAGCTCGAACAGCTCGGCGTTCGCGTAGATGTCGCCGAGGTTCATCAGGCTGTCGTAGGTCGAGCCGCCCAGGCGGTCGACCATCTCGAAGTTCTCGGCCGCCTTCAGGGTCTCACCCATCCGCGCGTAGCCCTCGCCCTGCGCGAGCCAGAACTCGGCCTTGCCCGGGTTCTCCTCGATCAGCTGACCGAAGAACGCGACCGCCTCCGGGAAACGGGCCTGCCGGAACAGGCTCTCGGCGAGGCCCATCTTCCAATCGATCGTGTAGGGATCGAGCAGGATGGCATGACGGAACGCGGTCTCCGCCGGCAGGTAGCGCGCGGTGCTGACGTACGCGAAGCCGAGGGTCCCGTAGGTGATCGAGTCACCGCCGCCGAGCTCGACCACGCGGGTCAGCGCCGGCAGCGCCTCGTCGAACTCCGCCTCGCGCACGTGGATCTGGCCGATCAGACGCCACGCACGACGGAACTTGGGGTGCTTGTCGATCGCCTGGCGGCAGGCGACGAGCGCGGCGGGCAGGTCGTCCTGCTGGAAGCGCAGGTTCGCGAGCGTGAGGTCGAACACCGCGCTCGAACCCTCGGTCCGCACGTCGAGGATCAGCTCGACAGCCTCGTCGAGCTGGTCCTTCGAGATCAGGTCGTAGATCTCGAGCATCACGTCCCGCTCCTCGAGCGTGACGCCGGGTTCGATCTCGGTCTCCGAGAGGTAGCTCTCGGCGAACTGCCGGCGGAACGCGGGCGTGTTCCAGATCGACAGCTGGCCGGCGGCCGGCTCGGGATCCTGGATCGGGTCCTGTTCGGGCGCGGTGAACGACGCCTCGGCCGGCGCCGCGGCCACCGGCTCGGACACGTCGGACGTCGAGATCTCGCTCGTCGCCGTCGGCTCCGTCGGCTCGGTGGGCGCTTCGACCACGACCGGCTGCGGAGCGGACTCGAACGCCGGAGCGGCGGCCGAGTCAGTCATCGACGACGTCGCGCACCCGCTGGCGACGAGCGCGAGGGCCACGGACACGGGATGCAGGGAACGGATGGCACTCATCGCAGGATCAGCCGGCAGGGAATGTGATGGGGACACGCATGCGGAAGCGGACGGGCTTGCCGTTGCGCTTGCCTGGTTCGAACTTCCAGTTCTTGATCGCGGCCAGCGCCGACCGCTCGAACACGGGGTCCGTCGAGCGCTGGACGATCGGGTTCTGCACCCGGCCCTCCTGGTCGACGAGGAAGACGATGTAGACCGTGCCGGGCGCCTTCTTGCGGATCTCCGCGGTCAGCACCGGGGCCTGCTGGTAGACGGGCCGCGGCTTCTGATCGAGGTCGGCGAGCGAGAACAGCGCGTCCTCGTCACCGTCCCCGCCGCTGCCGAGCACGTTGAGCTTCACGCCGAAGTCACCGCCGGCCCATCCGCCGCCGAACCCGCCCGGGTTCAGCGCGAGTTCGAGCTGGGAGAGGTCGAGCGGCTGCGAGTTCTCCTCGAGCTCGGGCGGCTTCTCCTCTTCTTCCGGCTCGTCCGGCTCCTCCTCCTCGGGCGGCGGAGGTGGCGGCGGTGGAAGGTTGGCCGTGTCCACGCTCTGCAGCTCGGTGTCGGGCGCAACCCGGTCGCTGATCGCCTGGATCAGCGGGAGCACCATGAAGCACAGGAGCGTCAGGCCGGACGCGCCGGACACCACCAGCCCGTGATGGAGCAGGCGCTTGCCGAGCGGGGTCTTTTCGGACTGCCTCATGGAGATGCCGTCCTCAGCCCTTCTGGGTCCGCGTCGCGAGGCTGACCTTGGTCGCGCCGCCGAGCTTGGCCTCGTCGATCACGCGCACGAGCAGGCCCGACTGCGAGGCCTGGTCGGCCTGGATGATCACCGGGATGTCCTCCTTCTGGAGCATCCGCTTGACGAGCGGCTGCACGCCGCTGATCCCGATCTCTCGACCGCCGTAGACGATCTGCCCCTTGTCGGTCAGCGCGATCAGGATGCTGGTCTTCTCCAGCTGCGACGCCGACGCCGCCTGCGGCTTGTCGACCTCGACGCCCGTCTCCTCGACGAAGACCGTCGTGACGATGAAGAAGATCAGCAGGATGAAGACGCAGTCGATCAGCGGCGACATGTCGATGCCGGTCTCGCCGTCGTCGTCTCCTGCCATTTCGCGGAATCGTGCCATCGTTCTCGCTTCGGTCGGTTGCGCGGATCAGGCGGTCGGAGCCGAACGCAGCTCGCGGAGGCGCGCAGCGATCTCACGCTGCGCCTCACGCCGCACGTCCCGGTCACGCGACTCCCTGAGCTCGCGGTAGAGGGTCTGGTTGCACACGGACTCCAGGTGGGCGAGGAACGCCGTGTAGGCCTGGAAGCCCCGGTTGAGCTGGTACTGGAAGAACAGGCCGGGCAGCGCGATCACGAGGCCGGTCTCGGTGGTGATCAGCGCCTCCGAGATGCCGTCGGCGATCATCGCCATCGTCTTGTCGCCGCCGGACCCGGACGACAGCGCGCCGAACGTCGCGAGCATCCCGGTCACGGTGCCGAGCAGGCCGACGAGCGGGGCCGCGCTGACGCAGACCTTCATCACCTTGAGGTCGCGCTCGAACGGCGCGGCCTCGGAGACCTGGAGCTGCTCGAACGAGATCGCCGCGTCCTCCAGCGTGCGCGCGCCGGTCACGAAGTCGAGCAGCTCGCCGATCGGACCCTCGCGGTCCATCGGCCGGTCGATCCAGCGACGCCACACCGACTCGGGGACCGACAGGAAGCCCTTCGTCCGCAGCGCGAGATGGACGTGGACGCCCATCCCGAACATCAGGAGAGCGATGACGGCGATCGCCCACATCGCCCAGCCGCCGGACAGCCAGATGTCCACGGCCTGCGACCAGACGGCGGCGAGCTCGTCGATCCAGGATGCTTCTGCAGGGGTCGGCAACGTTCGAATCCGTGGGGCGTTGGTGAAGAATGACTCCGGATCAGCGGCTGTTGCCGCGACCTGCGCCCTCGGCCGACAGCGGCGCGAGGATCTCCTCGAGGATGGACGTGACCTGGGCGCGGACCGCGGCCGAGTCGACCGTGGCTGCGACGGCCGGCGCGCCTTCACCCGCCGACGGAGCGGCCGGTTCCTTGCGGCCGCCGAGCGGCGTCTTGCTGACCTGGTTCGAGAACGCGACGGCCGCCGCCTCCATGCCGCCGACCACGCCGCGGGCCTTCCGCGACAGGTAGGCGTGGAGCAGGAGCGACGGGATCGCGACGACCAGACCGAACTTGGTCGTGATCAGCGCCTCCGAGATGCCGCCGGACAGCATCTTCGGGTCGCCGGTACCGAACACCGTGATCTGCTTGAACGTGTTGATGATCCCGGTCACGGTGCCGAGCAGGCCGAGCAGAGGCGCCGACGCCGCGCAGATCGCGACGAAGGGCAGGTAGCTCTGCACCTTGAGCCGCGTCGTCAGGACGCGCTCGTACATCACCTCTTCGATCAGCTCCCGGGGCTCGCGAAGGTGCTCGACGCCGGCGGCGAGCATCCTGCCGACCGGACCGCGCATCTTCCGCGCCCGGCTGCCGGCCTCCGCCTCGTCGCCCGCGGCGACGGCTTCGAGCAGTCCCTGCACCTGCTTCTTCGACGGCTTGCCGATCAGGGACAGGGACAGCCACTTCAGCAGCGCGACGAGCAGCGCCGCCGCAGCCATGCCGAAGATCGGATACATGACCGGCCCGCCCTTAATCACGTGCTCGAGGAACGTCTCCTCGATCGCCGCGATCTTGTGGGCGTTGCCGAGCGTCGGGTCGAGAGGCATGGCTCCTTCGGCTCGCTCGACGAAGTCCCGCGCCGCGTCCGTCATCTCGGGAACGGTGAAGGGGATCACCGCCGGTTCGAGTGAACCGAGACGCTGTTCGGCCGTGCCGACCACAGAGCCGTCGTCCGAGAGGAACCAGGCTGCCGGGCCGACCATCGCGATCCGGCCTTCGGTGACGACGCCGTCCGCGACGGCATCGCCGCGGAAGGTGGTTCCGCCGAGCGCATCCTCGATCCGCCCGAGCGACGCGTTGAGCACGTCGAGCTGGCGCGCGTAGACCTCGGCCTCGGACAGGCTCGAGTCCTCGCCCGCCAGCCGTGCCGCCTCGAGCGCCGCTGCGTAGCGGTCCACCTCGACGATGTGCAGACGCGACTCGAAGTTGCGGGCGTACTCGCCGAGCAGGCTCTGCAGGTAGCTCGCCTCTTCCTCGCGGGACTTGATCTCACCCTTGAGGTTGTTGAGGTCGAGCGCGCGGCCATCGAGCACGCGCGTCTTCTGCTGGAACTCGGAGCGGACGGTGATCAGCTCCGCCTCGAGCTCGCTCAGCCGACGACTCAGGGGCACCTGGTCCGCCGCGATCTGCTCACGCAGGGCCGCGAGTTCGGCGAGGCTCTTCTCGAGATCGGCCTGCACGGCGGCCGAAGCGGCCTCGAAGCCCTGCTGGGCCGGCTGCGTGGCCTCGGGTTCCTGGGCACGGGGCGCGCTCGCGAAGAGCCCGGAGACCGCGGTGCACAGCACCGCAGAGGACACGTGACGTGCGAAGCGGTTCATCGGCCGGCCTCCTTCTGGGTGTCGTTCTTCTCGATGCGGATCGGCAGCGGCACGAAGGTGGCTGGCTCCTTGTTCTCCAGGATCGCGATCGTGCGGGCGATCGCGGGCGCTGCGTCGTTCGCCGGGCGCCACTGCCAGCCGTCCGCGGTCGCGGTCCCGATGCCGGCGATCGTGCCCTTCTGGTTCACGTAGTAGCCCTGGCCGATGCCGACATAGAGCGCGGTGACGTCGATCCGCGTGCCGTCACCCAGCTCGCGCACTTCGCTCGCCATCGTGATCTCGCGCTGGAACTTGTTCACCTCGTTGAGGATCCCGACGACGTTCTGGAAGCGCTCCGACAGCGACAGCTTGGTCGGCTCCTTCGCGTCCGGCTCCGGGATGCGCTGGCTGAGCGGCTTGACGCGATCGCGGAGCATGCCGGGCAGACGACCGAGCAACGCCCGGGTGCGCGCCTCGACCGCGACGATGCCGTCCGCGAGACCTGCTGCAGCAGCCTTGAGGCGATCGCTCTCCTCGACGAGCTCGATCTTGCTCTTGTCGGCTTCGGAGATACTTGCCTCGGCTCCGGCGATCCGCTCGCGCAGCGCGTCGGTCTCCCGACCCACGAGGCCGATCCGCTCCTCGAGGAGCTCCTTGCCGACCTTCCAGTCCCGGCGTTCCTTCGACAGGATGCGCCGCGTCTCGACGGTCTTCTCGAGCGCCGTCCGCGCCGACTCGAGGCGAGCACCGGCCTCCTGCGCGCGGAGCGAGCCGGCCTCGCCGAGACCGAGCGCCGCCGTCGCTGCGACCGCAGCGAGGATGATTTGCGAGGACGCGCGTCGCCCTCTCGTCTTGGTTTCCATGGTCAGGATCGCGTGCATCTGGCTGTGGTTTGCAGGGCCTCCGGTCAGAACCGGAACTCGGCGCCGAGGCTGATCGAGTAGTCGATGCCCTGCGAGTAGGAGGTCTTCAGCACGTCGCCGCCGATGTACTCCGAGCGGTAGACGGTCTGGATGTCGGGGTTGGTGAGGTTCTTCGCCTTGAACTGCAGGCGGAGGTAGTCCCCGAGGCGCTGCGACAGGCTGAAGTTCAGCTGGCCGTAGCTCTTCTGGTAGACGTTCGGGATGTAGTTGCCGTCCGCCTGGCCCGCGCCGGCGATCAGCGTGTCCCCGGTCAACGTGTAGAAGAGCGCGAGCTGCGTTCCCGTCTGCACGATGTCGTGCGTCAGGTAGAGGTTGTAGAGATGCTCCGGCGCGGAGGTCATCTCGCGGCTCTCCATCGGCGCGAGGATGTTCGGCAGGCGGAAGCCCGCCTGCTCGTCCTCCGGCAGCGTCACGCTCGAGTCGATCAGCGTCGCGTTCGCGCCGATGGCGAGACCCTCGAGCGGATCCCAGACGCGGCCGACGTCCTGGCGCACTTCGAACTCCCAGCCGGTGATCGTGCCCTTCGGGTAGTTGACCGCGGACGTGAAGTTGAACGCCGCGATCCGCTGCACGTACTCGATCGGGTCCTTCAGGTCCTTGTGGAACCAGGACACCGACCAGAGCCCGCCCTCGTACGGCGCGTAGTCGGCGCGGAGGTCGTAGTTCTTCAGCGAGCTCATCCGGAGGTCCGGATTGCCGATGAAGATCGGGCCGCCCAGGTACTCCTGGCGCAGGATCGGCGACAGCTCCTTGAAGGTCTGCCGCGCAACCGTCTCCGTGTACGACGCACGGAACGTCCACTGGTCGGTCGGCGTCCACACGAACGCGGCGGCGGGCAGCACCTGCTCGTCGGAGAACGCGACGTCGCCGTCACCCGGGTTCAGGATGACCGGCGCGGAGGAGCCCGGCGGATACCAGGTCGCGTCCTCTTCGGGGTCGTTGATGATGCTGATGTCCGTCGACTCGATGCGGGCGCCGCCGACGAACTTCAGGTCGGAGCCGAGCGGCAGGTCGACCATCGCATACTGGGCGCGGATGTCCTGCGTGCCGGTGTAGTCGACGTCGAGCGTCGACTCGGTGATCGGATGGTTCTCGAACGGGAAGTTGCGACTCCAGAGGTCGTCCCAGTCACCCGCGTAGGACGAGTTGTCGCCGAAGTTGCTGTAGGTGTCCTGATCGAACGTGCGGCGCACCGCGTCCGAGAACACGCCGAACTTCAGGTAGCCCTTCTCACGCCCCCACTGCACGAACGGCAGCTTGAGGTTGAGCGCGTACTGGTCGCTCTCCTCCTCGATGCGCTCCCAGATCCGCTGGAGGTTGCCGAGCGTGAAGTTCGCGGACGGCTTGTACGCGCGGTGCGTCGGCGGGATCGTGATCCCGACCACGTCACGCTGGGGCACCCAGATCGAACCGAACTGACGCTTGTCGGGGCGGTCCTGGAGCGCCGAGCTCTTCGCGAACACCCAGTCGAGCTCCGGAGCTCCGAAGATCCCGAACTTCGCGGTCTCGAATTCGTGGCGACCGCTGAGCTGGAGGGAGTCGGTCCGACGCTCGGTGTATTCGAGTGTCTCGAGCCGCACGTACGGAGCGGCGTCCTCCTCGCTGTAGCCCGGCGACGTGGGGTCGTTCGGGTCGTAGCCGGGGAAGAAGTACTCCTTGCCGCGCGTGTCCTCCGCGAGCGTCGTCTCGTCGGCCGCGTTGCGGGAGTAGAGGTAGGCGAGGTTCACCTGGTGCGCATCGGTCTCGATCCCGACTGCACCGAGCCCCCCCCACTGCACCGAGCGGTTGGCCTGCGTGACGTCGAAGAACTGGGTCTTGAAGTCCCCGTCCTGAGCCGTGCCCTGCTGGGTCGCCGGAGTCATCGGATCCCCGGGGTTCTCGACCCACCACTGGTCGTCGATGCCGTTGTTGTAGAAGGACGAATCGCGCTCGTAGAACAGGCTGCCGAAGCCGCCGACACGCACGCCACGGGCGATCTCGAACTTGCCGCCCATCGAGCCGCGTAGCTTGTAGTCGATCGGCGCATCGCCTTCAGCGACGCCGACCGCACCCTCCCAGTTGCCGCCGAGGTTGTCGAACTGCTGGTCGCGACGGCCGTCGTCCTTGCCGAGGTTGGTCAGACCTCCCCCGTCGTACGTCAGGAAGTCGCCGCGACGCCCGACCTGCGAGTTGTAGCCCCGCTCGGCCTGGAAGTTCACGAAGAACGGCTCGTCCGGAACGCCCTTGAGCCGCACGTCGACCGCCCCGCCGGAGGCGTCGCCCTGCTGGTCGGGGGTGAAGGTCTTGTTGACCCGGACGCTCTCGATCACCGAGGCCGGGAACTGGTCGAGCTCGACCGCGCGCTTGTCGTTGTCAGCCGTCGGCAGGCGCAGGCCGTTCAGCTGCGAGCTGACGTAGCGGTCCGGCAGACCGCGGATGACCGCGGACTTGCCGTCCTTGAGCGATGCGCCGGCAACGAGGCGCAGCGCGGACGCCGCATCGCTCGCGCCGGATCGACTCATCAGCTCCGCGCTGATCGAGTCCATCATCGACGGGCTCTCCAGCCGGAGCTGGAGCAGCGCAGCTTCTGACCCACCGCCGAGCTGCAGGATGTCCTGGACGACGAACTCCTCGAGGTCCGTGTAGTCGCCCGCCATGCGGACCTCGAGGTCGGTCAGCTGGCCGGCGGTGACGACGACGGGCGGCGGGACCTCGCGCACGTAGCCGTCCTTCGAGAAGACGAGCGTGTAGCGCCCCGCCGCGACGTCCGCGAAGCGGAAGTTGCCCTGGTCCGTCGTCTCGACGGTCACGCCGGCCTCGACCAGGAGGACCTTCACCGCGGCGAGCGGTGCGTCGAAGTCCTTGTCGAAGACCGTGCCTCGGATCGCCCCCGCCTGCTGGGCCGAGGCGAGCGTGCCGAGACAGAGCGCTGCGGTGAAGCAGCGGATGAGCAGCGAGTTCACCACGGGTCGACGAGACCCTCCCGGAGTTCGATCAGGGCCTGGCGGACGGGCGCGGACGGCTCGTAGCCGATCCGAGCGAGGAGAATCAGGGTTGCGACGAGGTCTTCGGCGCGCGGGCGGGCGTTCGGGTTCACCGATGCCTCCTGGACCGCGCGAGCGAGCGTGGCCTCGGCCTTCTCGGCGTCGCCGAGCGTCCTCCACGCGTCGAACACCGGCAGCAGCGCATCGCAGCGGTCGATGTCGAAGATCCGCTCGTGACCGGCGTCGAAGGCTGCTTCCGCGGCCTTGATCTCACGGCGGGCTGCTTGTTCCTCCCCGCAGAGGGCGAGCAGCCGCCCGGTCCGCGCGAGGTGCGGAGCGTGCTGCTCCGCCGCCCACTGCACGCCGTCGCCGCGGCGCTGGACGTCGAGGGCGAGTCGCCGCGCGGTCGCGGCGTCGTCATGGTCGAGAGCCGCCTCGGCGAGCTGGGCCAGGAGCTCGAGGCGCAGCATCACCGGCAGCTTCGGGTAGCCGTTCTGGATGCGGTCGACACAGGCTTCGCGGAGTTCCTCGATCGCGTAGAGAGCTGTGAAGATCCGCACGCAGGCCAGCAGTGCGGTGTGGACGTCGGCGAGGTTCTCCGAAGCGATCGCCCGGTCGACGATCTCGAGCTGGGCACGTGCCTGCTCGGCATCGAGTCGGTCGGCGAGGCCCGCATCGAGGCGCCTCGCCTGCTCCGGATCCAGACCAGCCCGGATGCCGACGGCGCGCTCCATCTCACCCAGCGCGAGCCAGGTCTCACCGACGCGCGCGAGGATCGCGTCGCGCCGCCACTCCTGCTGGTCCGGGTCCTGCAGCACCTTCTGCGCTTCGGCGAGTGCAGCCTCGATCCGTGCCTCGGCACCGGCTCGATCGCCCGACAGCCCGACCTTCTCCGCGAGCGCGGCGAGCGCGAGCCCGCGGCGCCAGTTGACGATCTCGTCCGTCGTGGAAGCCGCCAGCTCGATCGCGCCCACCTCGAGGCAGGCCTCGACCACCTGCTGCTGCAGGCGGGAGCGCGTCTTCACGTGCGGGTCCAGCGGGAACGCCGCCGCGGCGCTGGCTGCGGTCTGCAGCAGCTCGACGCGGTATGCGGCCGGCCCCGCGGGTTCGTCCGCCTGCTCACGACGGCAGGCACCGAACCCGACGACGAGGCCGAGCAACACAGAGAGGGACAGGGACAGCTTGTTCATCAGAGGGACTCCGAACTCGGGCGGAGACCCGGTGGAGGAGGTCACCGCCGGACGGGGCGGGAACCTCCTTGGGGAGGGGATGCCCCCTCCCGCGCACTCACTGGACTTCGGCCTTGAGAGCGTTCGACGCCGTGAAGCCGAAGGCCGGGCCGGTCAGGTCGACGCACCAGGCCTGGAAGTAGGCGGTGACGCCGGCCGGCAGGCCGGAGCCCAGCGGCAGGGTGAACCCACCGTTCGCGTTGGTCGCAAGACCGACGACCGTGCCGAACGCGAGGCTCGGGACGAGCGTGCCGCCGAAGACCGGCAGGTCACCGCGAGCGGCGGACAGCGCCAGCGCGACCGGAGCGTTCGGCTGCGCGTTCGACAGCGTCAGCGTCAGGGCCGAGCCGCCGGTGAGCGTGCCCGAGCCGGCGAGGACCGGCTGGCCCTTGCTGCCGCCGCCGAGGCCGAGGCCCAGGTCGCTCCAGCCGTCGTTCGGCGTGAAGCCGAACGCTTCGGAAGCGGTCCAGCCGCCGAGCCAGTTGGCGCCCGGCGCGAACGCGCCGCGGAAGTTGGCCTGCGTGAAGAAGCCGTCGTTCGGCGCGAAGCCGACCGAGGTCAGCGCGTCGCCCGCCGGGCGCGGGTCGAGGGACGTGACCGGCTGCATGACCTTGCCGCCGCGGACGACCGCAGCGCCGCGGGTGATCGACACGATCGGGCTGGTCGACGGCTCACGGACGTTGTTGTTCGCAACGTTGAACACGTCACGAGCGTCCGCCTCGGTGTAGGCCGCGCCGTTGTTGTTGTTGTAGAAGACCGAGTTGGTGATCTCGATCAGGTTGCCCGAGGTCTGCGCGGTGTAGAACGCGGCCGGGTTGGCCGGAGCGTTGACCGTCGAGTAGGCGGTGTAGGGCGTGGTCCAGGTCGCGGCCCACGACAGCGTGTTGTTGAAGCCGTAGCCGTTCGCGCCGTCACCGTCGACGTTGTCGAAGCGGACGACCTTCTCGCCGCAGTCCATGAAGATCGAGTTGCGGAACTGGACGCGCGCGTTGTCACGCCAGGCCGTCAGGCCGTCGCCGTCGACCGGCTGACCGATGACGGTCATGTTGTAGATCGACGCGGTCGTGACCGGCTGGTAGTCCGCGTCTTCCGCACCGTCCATCTCGATCGTGTTGTCGCCAACACCCGAGCCCTGCGAGGCGTCGAGGCTGTGACCCTGGACGATCAGGCCGAACTGGGCCTTGCCGCGCCAGCCCTGGTCGATGTCGAGGCTGTCGTCGCCGATGTTCCAGATCGCGAAGTGGTTGAGGTTGACGGTGCCACCCCAGATCTCGATCCCGTCGTCGACGTTGTTCATGATCTCGACGTGGTGGATGTCGGTCTCGCGACCGATCCCGCCGAGCGACATGCCGTTCAGCTCGTTGTTGAGGTTGATGACCTTGCCGCCGTAGCGGAGCGACAGGTAGCTGATGCTGCCGCTGTCGTCGTCGTCGTTGCCGCCGCCGTAGAGGACGCTCGGGTCGCCGGGGAACGCGGCGAGGAGGCCTTCCATCGGCGCGTAGTTGCTGGCGTTCGGCGTCGGGGTGTTGGAGAGCACCGCGTTCTCCGCGATGTAGCCGCGACCCATGATCGTCAGGTTGCCCCACTCGTTGGCGGACTCGCGCCAGGTGCCGGTGCGGCGGTTGCCGTTCGTCCAGGTCTGGACGTCGGCCTTCGAGGTCATGATGACCGGGTTCTCGGCCGTGCCCTGGACGAAGATCTGGCCGCCGCGCGAGACCGCGAGGCTGCCGCCGATGTTCGTCGAGCTCGCGACGAGCGTGCCGGCCTCAATCGTCAGCGTCGCGCCCGGACGGACGTAGATCTGACGGGTCAGGTTGTAGGTGTTGCTTGCCGTCCACGTGGTGGACGTGGTGATGTCGGATGAGACGAGGATCTCGTTCTGCGCCTGAGCGACGCTGACGAGACCCGCGCCGACCGCCGCCGCGGCCAGGATGTGTTGGAGGTTGGAGCAAACCATGGTTGGTGTTGAAGTCTGTGGAGGAACTGCGTTGGAAAGGCTCCGCACGCCGGCGGTCGATCCACGGGCGGACGGTTTCGTGGCGAGCCAGGGCATCCCGGCTCGTCGACGGCGAGTAGGCTGACGATCTGGGATCAAGCCAACGTCAAGCCCGGGTCAGGCTTCGGTGGACGCGACGCGATCCATCGCGCCACTCGCCCGCGAAGCTCGGAAACCCCGCAAAGCCCGAGATCGACCGCCATTGGCGCGTTGGACGCAGACCTCGCTCGGCGGGCGGCGAGCCCTGCATCAAGCCAAGATCAAGGCCACCCACGAGAACCGACGGTTCTGACGCGACCAGCGAGGGCCTCGACCGCGAGGGAGGCCCGATCACCGAGGGCTCGACGTCCGCGCGCGACGCGCACGGACGGAGCACCTACCGCTGCGTCAGTCGAGCGGCCGCACCCAGATGTTGCGGAAGCGGACCGGGTTGCCGTGGTCCTGCAGCTTGAGCGGCCCCTTGGGCGCGTGCGGCGTGTAGGCCGGCGCGGCGCGGTGGTTCGTCGTGCCGAGCAGGTCGCGGTTCGAATGCACGACGACGCCGTTGTGGATCACGGTGATCCGCGCAGGCGATGCGAGCGTGCCGTCCTCCGCGAAGCGCGGCGCCTTGAACACGATGTCGTAGGTCTGCCACTCGCCCGGCTTGCGGCAAACGTTGACCATCGGCGGCGCCTGCCCGTAGAGCGCTGCCGCCTGGCCGTCGGCGTAGGTGACGTTGTCGTAGCTGTCGAGCACCTGGACCTCGTAGCGCCCCATCAGGAACACGCCCGAGTTGCCACGGCCCTGGCCTTCGCCCTTCACCTCGACGGGCGCACACCACTCGACGTGGAGCTGGCAGTCGCCGAACTCCTCGCGGGTCCGCACGTCACCCGTGCCGTTGACCTCCATGTATTCGCCCTCGACCTTCCAGCCGGCCTTGTCGCCACGGCCGGTCCACTGGGCGAGGTCGTCGGCCGCTCCACCGAAGAGCACGATCGCATCCGTCGGTGCCGGCACGGGCGCACCCGCGGGTGTTGGCGCGAGGACCTTCGGATGCGGGCGCGTCGCGTCGTGGACGCGCCATTCCTGGCCGGGGATCGGAGGCGTGTCGGCGTAGCCAGGGCTCTTCTTGTCCTGGGCGGCGACCGGAGTGGCGAGAGCGAGGAGGACGAGGAGGGAACGATGCATGGTCGGTGACTCGAGCGAGGGCGATCGCGGGCATGTGGCCCGCTCGCAGGCGAGCCGAACGTACCGCGGTCCGACGCGTTTTTCCGCCGACGCCGGTGAATCACGCCCGCCCTCCGACATTCGGAGCCGAGCGGGACTGCGCCCCCGGTAGACTCCGAGGCAATGAAGCCCGACGAAGAGCGGATCGCGTTGTTCATCGACTACGAGAACCTCGCGATCGGTTCGCGCGAGCGCCTCGGGATCCCGTTCGACTTCGGCCCGATCGCCGACGCGCTCGCCGAGCGCGGCCGCGTCGTCGTGCGCCGCGCCTACGGCGATTGGACGATGTTCGAGCCCGACCGGAAGATGCTGACGCGCCTCCACGTCGAGCTGATCGAGATCCCCCAGAAGATGGGCGGTAGCCGCAAGAACGCCGCCGACATCAAGATGGCCGTCGACGCGATGGAGATGTCCTTCGAGCGCGACTACCTGACGACGTTCGTGTTCGTGACCGGCGACAGCGACTTCACGCCGCTGGTCCACAAGCTCCGCGAACACAACAAGCGCGTGATCGGCGTCGGCATCAAGGCGTCGACCTCGCTGCTGCTCCCCGCGGCCTGCGACGAGTTCCTGTTCTACGAGAACCTCGAGGGCGTCGAACCGCGCAAGGGTCGCCCCCGCCCGCAGCGCCGCCGCGACGAGGCCGAGGAGCCCACCACCGCCGACATGGCGCCCGGCTCCGGCGACGTCGACGGCCTCGAGCGCCTCGTGCGCCGCACGCTGACCGGCGTCCAGGCCACCGCCGACGGCCCGGTCCTCGCCTCCGCGCTCAAGCGCGCGCTGCTCCGCAAGGACCCGACCTTCAGCGAGGCCGACTTCGGCTTCCGCGCGTTCGGCGAGCTCCTCCGCTTCCTCCAGGAGCGCAAGGTCCTCGACCTCGTCAAGGGCCAGAACCGCGGCGACCCCGAGGTCACCTTCCCCGAGCAGGGCGCTGGCGAAGACCGCGCGTTCCGCCTCCTCTCCGACGTCTGCGCCGACGCCGAGCAGGAGAACGGCGAACCCCCGGTCCTCTCCGGCCTCAAGAACAAGGTCCGCAAGCGCGACCAGGGCTTCAGCGAGAAGAGCCTCGGCTACAACGGCTTCCTCCAGTTCTGCAAGGCCGCCGCCGCCCGCGACCACGTGACGCTGGAGTGGGACGACGAGTACGACGACTACGTCGTGCGGGCGCCGTGAGGCTCAGCAAGTCATCGCTCCCTTGGGAGAGGCTCACCGCTCCAGGTCGGTGACCCACACTTCCTGCGGCTCGCCGATTGGCTCTCGCCCCTCGGGTCCGACGACCATGAGCTGCGCTGCGTAGCGGGCGACAGACACGAGCTCGCGGCCTCGACCGCCGTTGCGCAGGTCCCAGGTCACCCGGTGCAGGCCAGTGGTCGCCGCCAGCTCGAGCTCGCGGACGGTCTCGCCGGCCGCATCGGAGATCGCCAGCAAGAGGCTGCGGTCACCGAGCGCGGCGCCGACGTAGTACGTCAGCGTGGCGCCGAACGGCGGATTCGGGGCCGTCTCGTTGCCCCACACCGCGGGGACCTCCCGGCGCTCCTCGAACCGCGGCGCCGGCCGACAGCGGAGCAGCGCCGCCTCGGAGGCGAGCAGGTCCGGCGTCAGATCGCGCAGCGCCGAGATGTCGTCGAGCACGAAGATCCCGCGGCCGAAGGTGCCCACGACGAGGTCGTGCCACTGTGCTTGCAGGTGCAGGTCGCGCGCCTGGATACGCGGCATCCCTGCCTCCATCAGCGTCCAGTGCCCGCCGCCGTCGATGGTCACGTAGACGCCGAACTCCGTGCCGACGAAGAGCAGCCCGGCCGCCTCGCCGTCCTGCACGATCGACCACGTGCCCGATCGCTGCGGCAGGTTGCCCGTGATGTCGGTCCACGTCCGCCCACGGTCGTCGCTGCGCAGGACCCAGGGTCGGAAGTCGCCGAGCTGCCAGTTGTTGACGGTCGCGAACACGACATCGTCGTCCAGCGCCGATGCGAACAGGTCGGTGACGTAGGACTGCTCGGGCGCGGGCCCCAGCCGTTCGACGCGCGTCCACGAACGACCGCCGTTCTCGGTGACGTGCACCAGACCGTCGTCGCTGCCCGCGTAGAGAAGGCCCGGCACTCGCGGCGACTCGTCGAGCGCGGTCACGACGCTCATCGTCGTCGTGTAGAGATGTAGCCCGACGGCGTCCGCGTCCTGGACCTTGCCCATGATCGGGAGCTGAGTTCGGTCCAGGTTGCGCGTCAGGTCGCCGCTGATCGCGGTCCAGCCGTCCCCGCGGTCGTCGCTGCGGTAGACCCGCTCACCTGCGTAGTAGAGGCGTCCGTCGGCGTGGCGACTGACGAGCAGCGGGCTGTCCCAGTGCCAGCGACCGCCGTCCTCGGCACCCTGCGTCGGCCGGATGCCGGCGCGCTGGCCCGTGGACAGATCGAGTCGGTAGAGCGCGCCGTTCTGCGACTGGCCGTAGACGAGCTCCGACCGCGTGGGGTCGAAGAATGCCTGGAACCCGTCGCCGCCGCCGACCGTGAACCAGTCACTCGTGCGCACGCCGATCCGGTTCTCGCTGCGCGACGGTCCCGCGATCGTGCCGTTGTCCTGGGCGCCGCCCGTGACGCGGTAGAACGGTCGCGATAGGTCGCACGACACCCGGTAGAACTGGGACAGCGGCAGGTTGGTGAAGTGGCGCCAGCGCGCGGCTTGGGGTCGGTCGTGGTCGTAGCCGTGCGTTTCGTAGAGCCCGCCGTCGTTGCCGATCCAGACGTGCGCCGGGTCGGCGGGGTCGAAGACGACCTCGTGGTTGTCGACGTGCATCGCGAACGGCAGCGGACCCCACGTCCGACCGAGGTCCGTGCTCCGCATCACGCGCACGTCGACGTTCCAAAGCGTGTCGGGTCGGTGCGGGTCCACGAACAGCTCGCCGTAGTACTGGGGATCCCCGCCCGCGTAGTCGCTGTGCTTGGTCCAGCTGTCGCCGCCGTCCTCACTGACGAACGTGCCGCCTGCCTCGCCGCGCGCGACGACCGTCGCACAGACACGCAGCGGTGCACGCGGATCGACGGCCAGCGCGATCCGCCCCATGTCCACGTCCGGCAGACCGACCTCGATCCTGCGCCAGGTCGCGCCCGCGTCCGTGCTCCGCAGGATGCCGGCTTCGGGACCGCCCGCGACACACATCGCGTTGTGACGACGGCGCTGGTAGGCAGCGGCGTAGATCACGTCGGGATCGCCGGGACGGAACGCGGCGTCGGTGATGCCCGTGTCGTCGCTCATGTGGAGCGCGCGCGTCCACGTCTCGCCGCCGTCGACCGTCTTGTAGAGACCGCGCTCGCCGCCTGCCCGCCACAAGGGCCCGGGCGCAACCACGTAGACGACCTCGGAGTCCCGCGGGTCGATCAGGATCTCCTGGATCTTCTCGGTGCCGGTGAGCCCGACGCACGACCACGTGTCGCCGCCGTCGAGCGACTTGTAGACGCCGGTGCCGTACGACGTGCTGCGGTTGTGCGTGTTCTCACCGGTCCCTAGCCAGACCACGTTCCGGTCGCGCGGGTCCACGACGACGCAGCCCAGCGAGTAGCCCTCGTGTGCGTCGAAGATCGCCGCCCAGTGATCGCCGCCGTCCTCGCTCCGGAACAACCCGCCCGACGCCGAAGCGAGGAACCAGAGATCTGGGTCGTGCGGACTCACCTCGAGGTCCGCGATCCGGCCCGTGGTCAGGCACGGACCGAGGCTTCGGAAGGTCAGTCCGCGCAGCTGCTCGCTGGTCAGGGGGACCTGCGCGTGGGCGTATCCGGCAGCAGCGACGAGCAGGACGGAGAGCGCGATGCGAGGCATCGCGTCATCCTAGACCGCGGCGACCGCTCCGATGACTTCGGCATGGGGACGCGCACTCCGCATCGGGCCGGGCAGCGCCGCCACGCGAGTGGCTGCAATCGGCCGCGGCGCCGAACCCTTGTCCACGGCAACGCGGCTCACGCCCCGCTCGAAGCACCCACCCGCCGCTCCGAGAACCCCCGGGGGGTGTCGTTTCGCAGGAGTGCCGCGATCTCCGCGGCTGGCACCTCGGGGTCCAGCAGCTGACGTTCGGCGTGGAGCGCATCGAAGCGCGCGCGTCTCGGGAACGCGGTGAGCTCGGCACCGCGGATACGGGCCTGCATGTCCGTGGCGACGACGCCGGGCGCGTAGGACACGATCGAGAGGTCCCGGCCAGCCAAGTCCCCCACCTCGTCGAGCTCCGCGCCGAGGACCGCACCCGCCATCCTGAGCGCCGCCTTCGTCGCGCAATAGGCGCTCCAGCCGGGGATCGCCGATTGCGCGGCCCCGCTCGACACGTCGACGATCCGAACCTGCTGGTCACGCGCTGTGCGGCGCAGCAGCCAGCCGTGCAGCCAGATCGGCACGACCGCGTTGATCCGGAACGCACGCTCCAGGCCGTCCAGATCGGAGGCCGCCACCGTTCGGCAGTCGAGGACCGCGGCGTTGTTGACGAGCCCGACCCTGCGGCGCCCCTCGAGCGAGACCTCGGACGGGATGACCTCGTCGAAGACGCGCGCGACCGCGTCCAGGTCGGCGAGATCGCAGCGGTAGTGGCGGTAGCCCGCACCGAGGTCGGCGGGCTCGTCGCGCGACACGCCGACCACTTCGACTCCGCGTGCCAGGAGCTCGACGGCGACCGCGTGGCCGATTCCGCGGGACGTGCCGGTGACGAACGCGAGATCCTGGTTCATCGCCCCAAGAGTGGCGACGGGGCGCCGTGGGGTCGAGCGATCACTCCGGCCCGACAGGGCTCGACGAACTTGTCCACCCGACGGCCGACGAAACGCTCTGCCGGCGGGCCGCGATGATGGACGATTCGAACAGAGAGATGTCCGAGGACGATCCGAGGCAGGATCTGGGGACCTCGACGGACGCGCGCGACGACGCCCGACCGGATGAGGCGCGCCCCGTCCCGCACGACGGCCGGTGGTCTCTCCTCGGCTGCCTTCTCGCAACGGTGAGCGGCGTGCTCGTGGGCATGGTCGCGATGTGCGCGTCCCCGAATCCCGGCCGTGCGGCCGCTGTGGTCGATCCCACTCCCCCCACGCACGTCGACCCCGCTCCTGGCGACCCAAGGCCCGAGAAGCCTTCGCCGCCGGACGCAGAGGCACGCGGGTCCGAAGGGCAGGGGTCACGCGGCCCGCGCTGACGCTCGATCCAGCGCTGGAGGCAGCACCTGGCACTCCCAGTTGCGCGGGGGCAGCAGGGTCGACATCGTCAGCGCGGTCCGCCGGACGACCCGGCGGCGCACGCACCGACCCGAGCCGAATCCGCCCCGATGAATCGCCCCTCCTTCCTCTCCGACAACTGCCCGCCGATGGGGATCTACGAGACGCTCTACGCGTTCCGGGACAGCTTCGGGCAGTTCATGGGCACGCCGGGCACGCACCCGTGGTCGCAGGGCTTTCCGCTGACGACGCAGCTCGAGGGCGGCCCCGAGCTGCCGAGCAGCGTCGACGTGACGTGGGAAGACCGGTTCTACCCGAAGGCCTGGGGGCACCCGCTGCTGCGGGACGCGATCGCCGAGCACTACAACAGCTTCTACGGGTCGAACATCACGCCGGAGAACGTGATGGTCTTCGCGGGAGGTCGGCCGGGCATCTACACGATCCTCGCCTTCCTCAAGAAGCACGTCGAAGTGCGGATCGGCAACGCCGAGTGGCCGGCCTACCTCGACATCCTGACGCAGACGGACAGCAGCTGGCGCGTGGTGCCGTTCACGAAGGAGAACGGCTTCCACCCGTCGAACGCCGAGTACTTCGATCGGTCGGGCCTCAACGCCAAGACCCACCTGCTGCCGATCATCTCGAACCCCGGCAACCCGACCGGCCACACGCGGGCTGGCGCCGAGCTCGAAGAGCTGATCGCGTTCGCCGAACAGCCCGGCAACGGCATCCTGCTCGATGAGGCCTACGAGATGTTCCACGGCTCGAAGGGCGTCAGCGGCATCCGCTACGTGAAGGACCTCGACAACAGCAACGTGTTCCTCGCCGGCGCGTGCACCAAGGGCCTGCAGTGCCCCGGCATCCGCATCGGCTGGATCATCGCCAGCAAGAAGAACGTCGAGACGATGGCCAACTACTCGAGCTTCGGCATGGGCGGCGTCTCCCACCCATCGCAGCTCTACGCCGCCAAGCTGCTGGAGCCGAACCGCGTCGCACAGGCCCGCGACGCCGTCGAGCGGCACTACGGCATGCAGCGCGCTCGCTACGGCGAGGCCTTCGCGAACATGGGCCTGAAGGTCCACACCGGCGACGGTGGCTTCTACCACTGGCTCGAGCTCCCAGACGGCCTCAACGCGAACGAGCTCAACAAGCGCCTCTTCCGCCACGGCGCGGCGATCCTCGAAGGCTTCGACTGCGACATGGCTCGCCCCCACTCCAAGGACCCGAACTACCGTTCGCCCTACGAGTCCTACTTCCGCTTCTCGTTCGGCCCGCTGCTGCCGGAGACCTTCGAGTCGGACGTGGCGATCCTGAAGAGGGTGCTGGACGAGTATCGGGCGGACGTGGCCGCGGGTAGGGCCTGACCAGGCGGTTGCTGGCGCCTTCGGCGGCGCCGATGCTCAGGACCATGGCTCCACCCAAGTCCTCGGACGAACGCATTGCAGAGATGGCCTTCGGGACCGTCTACCCGCACTACGTCAACAAGGTCGTCAAGAAGGGCCGGACCGAGGACGAGCTGCTGCAGGTGATCCGCTGGCTGACGGGCTACACGCCCGCAGCGGTCCAGAAGCACATCGACAAGGGCACGACCTTCGAGGCCTTCTTCGCGCAGGCGAAGCTGAACGCCAACGCCGGCAAGATCACCGGCGTGATCTGCGGGCACCGCGTCGAGGACATCGAGAACCCACTGACGCAGAAGGTCCGCTACCTCGACAAGCTGGTCGACGAGTTGGCGAAGGGAAAGAAGATGGAGAGCGTGCTGCGGGCGTAGGCCGTCGCGCCGAGCCCGCCAGCGGTGCGAGGGTCTCGACAAGGCGGGCACGGGACTGTCCGTGACAGTGCGCGTCGCCTGCTACCATCCGCCGCGTGCACTCGACGCTGACGCAGTGGGCGCGGAACGCGCTGTTCGTCTCGGTGGGCTCGCTGGCCGGGGTGGCTGCGCTCGACGCGCAGCAGACCTCGGGCGGAGCCCCGATTCCCGAGCAGGACGCCTACGACGTCCGGCACTACGACCTGCGGCTGAGGGTCGATCCTGCCCGGAAGTGGATCGGCGGGTCGCTGACGATGCGCTCTGACGTGGCGGCGGGCACGGCGCGGATCGCGCTGGACCTGGACGAGGCGTTCACGGTCAGCGGGGTGCGGGTCGCCGGCAAGAAGGCGAAGTTCGAGCACCGGGACCTTCGGGTGTTCGTCGACTTCGCGCCGCCGGCCAAGGAGGGCGAGTCGCTCGAGGTGACGGTGGACTACGAGGGTGAGCCGCGCGTCGCGCCGAGTCCGCCGTGGAAGGGTGGCTTCACGTGGGCGGAGACCAAGTCCGGCGCGCCCTGGATCGCGACGTCGTGCCAGGGTGAGGGCGCGGACCTGTGGTGGCCTTGCAAGGACCGGCCGGACGACGAGCCGGACGGCATGGACCTGTGGATCAGCGTGCCGGAGGGCCTGGTCTGCGCGTCGAACGGCGTGCTGAAGGGCGCCGAGACCGCCGACGGCTGGACGACGTTCCACTGGCAGACGATCAACCCGATCGCCAACTACGGCGTCGCGCTGAACATCGCGCCCTACGAGGTCATCGAGACGACCTACACCTGCGTCGACGGCACCGAGCTGCCGGTGTTCTTCTGGGTGCTGCCGGAGAACCGCGGCCGCGCGGAGAAGGCGCTGCCCGAGTTCCTCGACCACGTGCGGCACATGGAGGAGGTCTGCGGCCCCTACCCGTTCCGCAACGAGAAGTACGGCATCGTCGAGACGCCGCACCTCGGCATGGAGCACCAGACGATCATCGCCTACGGCAACCGCTACCGGCGGACGGGCTTCGACTACGACTGGCTCCACCACCACGAGATGTGTCACGAGTGGTGGGCGAACCTCGTGACCAACCGGAACTGGAAGGACATGTGGATCCACGAGGGCATCGGCACCTACATGCAGGCGCTGTACATCGAGAGCCGGATGGGACCCGAGGCCTACCGCACCGAGATGGGCATCAAGCGCCGCAGCCTCGTCAACAGGGTCGCGGTCGCCCCGCGCGGCGGCGTCGACTCGCAGGGCATCTACTTCGCGGGCAGCGGCAACGACATCTACTACAAGGGCAGCTGGATCTGCCACTCGCTGCGCTACCTGATCGGCGACGAGACCTTCTTCAAGGTCGTTCGCCGCTGGGCCTATCCCGACCCGGCGATGGAGAAGTTGACCGACGGCAGCCAGTGCCGCTTCACCGACACCGACGAGATCCGCGAGATCGCCGAGAGCATCGCGGAACGCGACCTCCGGTGGTTCTTCGACGTCTACGTCCACCAGCCGAAGCTGCCGACGCTCGAACAGGAGGTTCGGGACGGCGTGCTGCACCTTCGCTGGGAGACGCCGGACGACCTGCCCTTCCCGATGCCAGTGCCGGTGCGGATCGGGGACGAGGTCGTGCGGGTGGAGATGGAGAACGGGAAGGGGCAGGTCGATCTCGCGGGCCGCGAACACGAGGTCGACCCCGACAGCTGGCTGCTGCGGACGACGGGGCGACGATGACTGGCGACATCACCCCAACGGGAGGCGGCGGCTCCCGAGTGCCCGACCGCCGAACGCTCGTCGTCAGCACCCTGATCGCGTTCGCGGTGGCGTTCGCCGCGGCGTTCGCGGCCGCTACCTGGTGAGCAGACCGACCGCCCCGTGCGCCTGCGGCCGCGGCCGCGGTCGTCGGGGGATATCGTTGTCCGAAGCCTCTCGCGGTCGTGCCGCACGGGCCTGGATCGAGCCCTCTGGCGGCGCTCATTCGTTCGGTTCCGCACGGCGGAATGCCTTGTTCCGAGCGGGCCCGCACGCCGTCGACACAATTCTGAGACCTCCGGTGGATACCCGCCCGGGCGCCCCGTTCCGCAGCGCGCCCCCGAACATCCCGACCCTCTCGAACGGGAATCCCCATGCGAAACACCTTCTTCGCCCTCTCGGTGCTCCACCTCGCGGCGTCGCTGACCGCGCAGGGCCTGCCGCCGGTCCCGGCGCCTGCGCAGAACCCGATCACGGCCGAGAAGGCCGTCCTCGGCAAGATCCTGTTCTGGGACGAGCAGCTGTCGAGCGACGACACCGTCGCCTGCGGGACCTGCCACCGTCCGGCGACCGCCGGCGGCGCCGACCCGCGCCTCGGACTGCACCCCGGCCTCGACGGCCGTGAGAACACGCCGGACGACGTGCTCGCGTCGCTCGGCATCGTCCACCAGGATGCGGCCAACGACTTCGCGCCTTCGGCGACGTTCGGCCTCGATCGGCAGGTGACGCGGCGCGCCGCCCAGTCGGCGATCACGAGCCAGTTCGCGCCGCGGCAGTTCTGGGACGGCCGCGCGGGACCGGCGTTCAACGACCCGCTGACCGGACGCGTGGTGATCCCTGACGGCGGCTCGCTGGAGGCGCAGTCGCTGCACCCGCTGATGGACTCGACCGAGATGGCCCACGAGGGGCGGACCTGGGCCGAGCTGACCAGCAAGCTCGCGCAGGTGAAGCCGCTGTCGGTCGCGACCAACCACCCGGCCGACATCGCGCAGGCGCTCGCTGCCGGGACGAGCTACCCGGACCTGTTCCAGGCCGCGTTCGGCGACCCGGCGATCACGCCGGTGCGCATCGCGTTCGCGATCGCGACCTACGAGCGGACGCTCGTCGCCGACCAGACGCCGTGGGACCGCTTCGTGGCGGGCGACCCGACGGCGCTCACGCAATCGCAGCGGATGGGCATGCAGGCGTTCAGCCAGTCGCAGTGCGCGCGCTGCCACACGCCGCCGTTCTTCACCGACCACTCGTTCCGCACGCTCGGGCTGCGTCCGGTCCAGGAAGACAACGGCCGCCAGGGCGTGACCAACAACGTCGCGGACCGCGGCCGCTTCAAGGTGCCGAGCCTGCGCAACGTCGGCCTCAAGCGGACCTTCATGCACAACGGCGGGTTCACGACGCTCGACGAAGTGCTCCGCTTCTACGACCGGCAGCTGCCCAACTTCCCGGACAACCGGGACCCGATCCTGAACCAGGTCCGCGTGCCGCCGCAGGCCCGTCCGGTGATCACCGACTTCCTGGTCAACGGTCTGACCGACCCGCGCGTCGCGCAGGAGCTGCCCCCGTTCGACCGGCCGCGGCTCCGCAGCGAACGCGCCCCGAACCGCCAGATCGGGATCGCCAGCATCGGCACCGGCGGCTTCGCCCCGCGCCTGCTCGACCAGCAGCCGGCCGTCGTCGGTAGCCCCGACTTCAAGGTCGGCCTCGCGGACGGTCTCGGCGGTGCGCCGGCGGTGTTCGCGCTGAGCTTCGCGACCCGGACCTACCCCGTGCCTGTCCCGATCGCTGTCGACCTGGACATCGGCCGCACCTTCGGCGCGCAGCTCGGTGGCCAGGGTGCCGGCGACGGCCTGACGACGCTGCCTCTGCCGATCCCGGCGATCCCGCAGTTCCGCGGCGCGTCGATCTTCGTGCAGGGCTTCGTCGTCGACGCTGGTGCAGCTGCGACGTGGGGCTTCGCCACCACGCCAGCGACCGAGTTCGTGATGTTCTGATCCGGAGAGCGCGGCGTAGGCATCGCTATCGCAGCGCTCGGCACGAGGATTCCGCGGGCTCCGGCTCGCGGCCGGGCGCGGGCCGCGCTCCGATGACGGCCATGCGCAACGCTGTCCTCCCGTGCCTCCTGCTGGCCGCCCCCGGGCTGGCCCAGGAGCTCCCGCCGCCGGCACCCAGCCAGATGGTGCCGGCCGGGGCGACCCTCGAGCAGATCACGACCCTCGCGACGCGCGTCGTGCCGTCCGCACGCCAGCACCGCTGGCTCGGACTCGAATTCACCGCGTTCGTCCACTTCGGGATGAACACGTTCACCGACCGGGAGTGGGGTGACGGCACAGAAGACCCGGACACGTTCGCGCCCACGGACTTCGACGCGCGACAGTGGGCACGGAGCTTCCGTGCGGCCGGGATGCGGGGCGTCGTGCTGACCTGCAAGCACCACGACGGGTTCTGCCTCTGGCCGACCGAGACAACCGGGCATTCGGTGAAGGCCACGACGTGGAAGGACGGCGAGGGCGACGTGGTCCGCGAGGTCGCCGACGCGTGCCGTGAGGCGGGTCTCGAGTTCGGGATCTATCTGTCACCGTGGGACCGCAACCACCCGGAGTTCGGGACCAAGGGCTACAACGACGTGTTCCGCGCGCAGCTCCGCGAGCTGCTCACCGGCTACGGCGACCTGCACGACGTGTGGTTCGACGGCGCGCACGCGCCGAAGGACGACCCCGAGACCTTCGACTGGGTCGGCCACTACGCGCTGATCCGCGAGCTCCAGCCCGGCGCCTGCATCTCGGTGATGGGGCCGGACGTGCGCTGGTGCGGCAACGAGGCGGGCCACACGCGGGACGCGGAGTGGAACGTGATCCCGATGTCCACCGAGGACGACCGCGACGCCTCCGCGTCGTGGCCGGTGGCCGGCGCGTACTTCGGCGTCGAGGTGACGGCGCGCGACCTCGGCAGCCGCGCCAAGCTCGAGGGGGCGCGCCGCCTCGTCTGGTGGCCGGCGATGACCAACACGTCGATCCGCCCCGGCTGGTTCTACCACGCGTCGCAGGACGGCCAGGTGAAGAGCCTCGACCACCTGCTCGACGTGTACGAACGCTCGGTCGGCGGCGGCACGCAGTTCCTCTTGAACATCCCGCCGGACCGGCGCGGCCTGATCCATGAGAACGACGTCGCGCGACTCCGCGAGATCGGCGCCGTGCTGCGGGCGACCTACGGGACCTCGCTGTCCGACGGCGCCCGCGTCGTCGACTCGGGGCCCCGCCAGCGAGAAGTCCACCTCGCGGCGCCAGCCCAGGTCGACGTCGTCGTCCTCGCCGAGGACGTCCGCAACCACGGCCAGCGCGTGGAGGCGTTCGTCGTCGAAGCACGCGGCAGCGACGGTGCTTGGACCGAGATCGCCACGGGTGCGACGATCGGGCCGAAGCGCATCGTCCGCACCGAGCCGGTGACCTCGGACGCGTTCCGGGTCCGGATCACCGGCGACCGCGCGGAGCCGGCGCTCGCGACCTTCAGCCTCCACCGACGGCCAACCGTGCTGCGCGCACCGGTGATCGAACGCGACGCGGAAGGCACCGTCACGATCCGCACGACTCCGGGCACCTTCGCGCGCTTCACGACCGACGGCACGGAACCCGGACCCGAAGCGCCGCGCTTCGTCGACCCGGTGTCGATGCCCTTCGGCGGCACGATCCGCGCGCGGAGCTACGCGGAGGGTGCGACCATCGACGTGCCGGCGGAGACCGATGCGTCGGTGACCTTGGGTCTACGCCGCGCCGACCTCCGGATCGTCACGAGCTCGAGCGAGCAGGCCCCGGACGAGTCTGCCGCAATGTGCATCGACGGGGACCCCGACACCCTTTGGCACAGCCGCTGGTCGCCCGACGTCCCGGATCACCCCCACCGCATCGTGCTGGACCTCGGTGAGATCCGGAACGTCACGGGCCTCACCTATCTGCCGCGGCAGGACGGCGGCGCGAACGGCACGGTCACACACTGCACGGTGTCGGTCAGCGTCGACGGCGAGGCGTTCGTGGCCGCAGCCTCGGACCACGAGTTCGCGAACGTGCGCAACAACCCGGTGCAGCAGGTGATCCGGTTCGAGACCCCGCAGCGGGCCCGCTACGTGGAGTTCCGCTCGCTGCGCGCGGTCGACGACAAGCCGTGGGCTTCCGCCGCAGAGATCGGCGTGCTCGTCGCCACGCCGACCGGCGACCGGTAGCTCAGCGCAGCCCGAATCGGGTGATCGCGCCGCGGTCACCCGGCGGCTGCTGGCCGACGTCGCTGCCCTGGAGGCTCGTGACCAGCGTCTTCGTCGCGTAGTCGGCGGCGCCGGGCGCGCCGATCGTGATCTCGATCGCATCCGACAGCACGACGCCCAGCGTGTTGCCCGGCGGGGTGTCGAGTTCGAACCACTGGCTCGCGAACACGACCCCAGACAGCTGCGGCAGGTTCGGGATCGGATGCTCGGCCCACGCGTAGCCGAAGGACGTCGTCGCCGGGAACACCGGCACGGCGGGAAGCACCGCCCACGGCTCGACCGCGAACGTGCAACCAGGCGCGCCGATCGACGTCAGGTCGAACGGCGAAGGGGACGCGACGCCGACCCAGGTGACGACCGACGGTGCGGTGTAGATCGTCCCCGCGACGAAGGTCTGGACGACGCCCCCGGGCACGCAGTTGTCGGTCGCCGTCACGCGCTGCGTCATCGGGAAGCCCGCCGAGTTGACGCAGGGCTGTGCGATGGCGCGGAACGCGCCCGCAGTCCGCGTCCGCACGTCCCGCGCATCGCGCGGCCATCCGGCCTGGAACGGACTCTGCACCTCGACGTCGATCGCCAGGTTGCCCAGCGCTGGGTCGAACGCGAACGGCGTCGAGAGAGGAACGACGACGTCGAAGGGCCGCAACGTCCCGTTCGCGGTGACCGGCGGGAGCACGACCGGCCCTCGGAACACCTCCACCGGGCTCGCGCCGAGCAACGACGAGAACCGGTAGCCCATGCTCTCCGGCTCCTGCGCCGTCTGCGCGATCCGCACGACGACCTGCGCCGTGTGACCGGGCGAAGGCTGGGCGGCTGTGGACGCGTGGCGCCACGCGAGCTCTTCGATGACCGCCACGCCGAAGCCGAGATGCTGGCGGTCGAAGAGCGTCAGCTCGCGCTGGTAGCCCGACGAGAACGCCGTGCCGATCCGGCCCTCGCCCGGACCCGCCCGGTAGCCGAACCCGGACGGCGCGACGACCTGCTGCTGACCCTGGGCGGAGGCGAGCAGGACGAGCCCTCCGACGAGCGCACGCAGGAAGGCAGGGGTGTCAGCGGAGCGCGTCATCGACTCGCCGTTCATCGTCCCATGAAACGGTCGGACCGGAGCCGAGTCCGCCGGGTGTGCTCGCCCCGGGGACGGAACCCGACCGCTACATCCTCGGGCGGGCGACCTCGCTGCTCGCCTCAACATGCTACCGTGCAGTGGATTGCGACAGAGTGTCCAAGAAGTGGACAGATTGATCCGTGACCCTGGCGCCCTGTCGAGGAATCCGCCGATACCGTGTCTCGCAGAGAAATCAGAGATCACCATCCAACTCGAACGAAGCACGGAGCACGCCATGCAACGCACCCAAGGAGCCGGGATGCCCAAGGGCATCCATCTCGCCGCACTCGCCGCCACGCTCTTCGCCGCCAGCACTGCGGACGCCCAGACCCTCGCCCGCACCGAGATCTCTCGCGGCTGTATCGGCGCCGCGCCGACCGACAGCCTCCGCACCGAGACTGCCGACGCCTACGTGTTCCGGCACGACAGCGAGGGCATCTTCGTGATCGAAGCGGAGTCCGTGCCGCTGCAGGGCCGCTGGGTCGCGGAGACCAGCATCGGCGGTCACTCGGGGAGCTCTTATCTCCGCTGGAACGGCGGCAACCTGTTCAACTCCCCCGGCCAGGGCGTGATGACCTACGGGCTCTGGTGCGAGCAGCCGCAGCGATTCCGGCTGCAGATGCACAACCGCCACGACCATCCGGATCCGTCGCTCGAGAACGACCTCTGGATGAGTCTGAACGGCGCCAACTGGCGGAAGATCTATTCGAACGACAACCGGAACGCGCGGGTCTGGAACTGGCACACCCGCGTCGACCCCGGACACGGCTGGTTCGAGTTCGACCTGCAGCCCGGCCTCAACGAGCTGCGCATCTCCGGCCGATCCCAGAACTTCAAGTTCGACCGCCTCCACATCTTCCCGCGTGCGTTCGGTCGCCTCGAAGACCTCAGCCTGCCGGAGTCCGAGCGCCTGCCCGACCGCCCGGTCGTCGGTGAGACTGTCCGCATCCTGATGGGCGACCCGCACGACGAGGCGCAGTTCAGCAGCGGCGCGACGCTCGGCTTCATGCTGTTCTCGCCGAGCGTGACCGCGCTCGAGCCCTGCGGCATCCCCGTGCTCGGAATCGGTGCGAACGGCGGCGTCGGCGAACTGCTCGTCTCGCCGGGCAACCCGCAGCCGCTCGGCTACATCGCCGGGACGTTCTACGGGCCCAACCAGCCGATCCGGGTCCCGCTGCAGATCCCGAACGTACAGAGCCTCGTCGGCCAGTCCTTCTACATGCAGGGACTGTTCTCTGACGTCTACGGCGGGTTCACGCGTCTCGTCGCGACGGACCGCCTCGACCTGCACATCGGCGACCGCTGATCGAAGCGGTCGAGGCTGGCCCGGCGACGGCCGATCCTCGACGATCCGGCGCGTGTTCTCCGCCGCGCTCCCGCTGCTCGCCGCGCTCTTCGCCCTGATCGGCGCGGCCGAGTGCCTCGCGAGGCGGACGCCGCTCCGCCACATCGGCGCCGCGCTGCTGACGATCCTGCTCGCGGCGGCCGCCGCGAACGCGGGGATCATCCCCACCTACGGGAACGGGCACGCTGTCTACGACGCGATCTTCGCGGACATCGCACCGCTCGGGATCTTCTGGCTCCTGCTGCTCGTCGACCTCGGCAGCATCGTGCGGGCCGGCGGACCGACGCTGCTCCTGTTCGCGGTCGGCGCTGTCGGCACTTTCGGCGGCGCTCTCGCGGCCCAGGCCATCTGCGGCGGCGCAGGGACGTTCGGCGAACTCCACCATGCACTGACCGGAATGATCGTCGGCACCTACGTCGGTGGGTCCGTCAACTTCCAGGCGATCGCGCAGGAGTACGACGTCGCGCGCGACCCGGCATTGTTCGCCGGAGCAGCCGCCGTCGACAACGCGGTGACCACCCTCTGGATGGCCGCGACGCTCGCCGCCCCCCGCGTGCTCGGGCGCTTCTGGCCGGCGACGGACGCACGGCGCGGACGACCGGAACCCAGGGACAGGCTGCCCGTCGACGACGAGGTCGAGGCGGTCACGGTCCTGGACCTCGCGTTCGTCGCGGCACTCGGCTGCGCCGGACTCGCCGCGAGCCGAGGCATCTCCTCGCAGCTCGGCCCCTCCGTGCCCGACGCCGTGGTGCTGACGACGATCGCGCTCCTGCTCGCGCAGGTTCCGACCGTCCGCCGCCTGCGCGGCACGCGGCTCCTCGGGCTGCTCGCGGTCCAGCTCTTCCTCGCGGTGATCGGCGCGCTCTGTGACGTCGACGCGCTGCTGCGGATCGGCGATCTCGCCCCGGCGCTGATCGGGCTGATCGGGATCACCGTGCTCGTGCACGGATTCCTGGTGTTCGGCGCGGCGCGGGTCTTCCGCATCGACGTCGGCGCAGCTGCGATCGCATCCCAGGCGAACATCGGCGGCGGCACGACCGCGCTCGCGCTCGCGCGGTCGCTGGGCAGGGCCGACCTGGAGCTGCCCGCGATCCTCGTCGGTTCGCTCGGCGTCGCCGTCGGCAACTACCTCGGATTCGCCGCTGCCGGCCTGCTCGCCGGGACCTGAACCGGGGCGGAATCCACGGGCGGGCGGAGACCCACCCGCTCCGAAATCCCAGGGCCCGAAGCGGCGTGGACTGCGGTGCCGGACGGACGAACCGTCCCCACCCGAACCGCCATGAAAGTCTCCGAACTGATGAGCTCTCCGGCGCAGACCTGCGCCCCCCAGGAATCCTGCCACGCCGCCGCACAGATCATGTGGGAACACGACTGCGGCTGTGTGCCCGTCACCGACGACGAACGCCGCCTCGTCGGAGTCATCACCGACCGCGACATCGCGATGGCCGCCCACCTGACCGGCAACGCACTCGGCCGCATCCCGGTCGGCCAGGTCATGGGGTCGCGGGCGATCTCCGTCGACCGGGATGCCTCCGTGCACGACGCTCTCGAGGCGATGGCCGACGCCCAGGTTCTCCGGCTTCCGGTCGTCGACGACGGGCGGCACGTGGTCGGGGTGCTGGCACTCAGCGACGCGGTCCTGGCGGCACCGGGCAGCAAGGACGCCGACGATGCGATCCGGACCGTTGCCGCGATCGCGAAGCGCCGGAACGCGCCAGTGACGATCCCGAGCGCAGCGGAGACCAGCCGAACGCAGGGCCGGACCACGCCCCAGAGGGCCACCTCGAAGAGCGGTTCGCGCTGACGGAGAACGGGGCCGGCGCTACAGTCCCGCGCCCCGCTTGGACCCGAAACGACGACCTCCAGACCAAGGCGAACCGGTCGATGACCGGCCTTACGATCGTCCGTTCGGGCATGGCGTCGAAGCCGAGCCGCGCGCCAAGCGGAAGAAGCGCGGTGAGCCCTCCCCCAACAAGCCGCTCCGCGCCCGGGACCGGCTCGGCAAGTACCGGATCCTGCGCCGCATCGGCGGCGGCGGCTTCGCGATCGTCTACGAGGCGCTCGACAAGGTCGAGGGCACCCACGTCGCGCTGAAGATTCCGCGCGCCGAGTTCGTCACCGAGTCCAACCTCGAGCAGTTCCGGCGCGAAGTCCGCACGCACGCAGCGCTCGATCACCCCAACATCCTGCCGATCAAGAACGCCGACCTCGTCGACGAGCGTTTCGTGATCGCGATCCCGCTGGGCAAGGGATCGCTCGATCAGCGCATGCGGCGCAGGATGTCGATCGACACCGCGCTCGGCTACGCGCGCCAGATGTTGGAGGCCGTCGCGCACGCGCACGAACACCGCATCGCCCACTGCGACGTCAAGCCGGAGAACTTCCTGCTCTTCGGCAAGGACCGCGTGCGGCTCGCGGACTTCGGGATCGCGCGCATCGCGCAGCGGACGATCGCCGGATCGGGCTCGGGCACGATCGGCTACATCGCGCCCGAGCAGGCGATGGGCAAACCGAAGCTGAGCAGCGACGTGTTCTCGCTCGGCCTCATCTTCTGGGAGATGCTGAGCGGCGAGCTGCCCGAGTATCCGTTCGCGGACCCGCTACCCGGGCTGGCTCGGCTGAAGCGCAAGGTCCCCGTCGAGTTCATCGCGTTCCTGCGCCGCGCACTCCAGGTCGACCCGAAGGCACGCTTCGCCGACGCACGGCGGATGCTCGCCGTGTTCGAGAAGCTCGAACCTTCGGTGCGGCGCTTCGCGCGCGGCGAACGAACCCGACGCCGCGCGAAGACGGGCAGCAAGACCGCGCAGAGTCGTGACTGGCGCCAGGTCCGTTTTCGGCAGTTCCAGCAACAGTTCCGGCAGGAGCTGGCGCTCGATCGCAACTGCGGGGATTGCCAGGGTCCGATGTCGGAAGCGATGCACTGCTGTCCGTGGTGTGGATCGGACGCGCACCCGGAGCAGGAGCGCACCCGCTTCCCGGACCGGTGCGAGCGATGCCAACGTGGCCGCAAGCTCGACTGGAAGTTCTGCGCGTTCTGCCACGGCAAGGGCTTCGAAACCGTCGATTCGCGGAGCTACTCCGATGCGCGCTACGCCGGCCGATGCGGCGGCTGCCGCAACCCGCTGATCCCGTTCTCGCGCTACTGTCCCTGGTGCCGCCGCAAGACCACCAACCGCTGGCGGATCACCGGCGTCCGCAGCACCTGCCCCAAGTGTGGTTGGGGCATCGCCAAGGACTTCTGGAGCCGCTGCCCGTGGTGCACCACGAGGTTGGGTGATGGCAGCTGATCCCGTGCACCCGGAGATCGTCGAACGCCACGTCTACCTGGACGCGAACCTCGCTCGTCCGGAGTGCATCGACACGGGGTCGTTCCGACTAGGAATCCACTCGTCGAGGCGCCCGGACAAGGAGGGCGCGAACGAGGACGGCGCGCTCTGCCTCGGACTCTCGGACGGCTCGCTCGTCGTCGCCGTCGCGGACGGGATGGGCGGACACGCGGCCGGAGAACAGGCTGCGGCCACCGCGCTGCGCGCGATCGAGGAGGGCGTCCGCAAGGCGCTCGCCCAGGGGCGCGGTCTACGCGCCGGGGTGGTCGACGGCATCGACGCTGCGCATGCCGCGGTGCAGGCGCTGCAGGGCGACGGTGGGACGACCCTCGTCGCCGCGACGATCGAAGGCGATGAGGTCCGGACGATCCACGTCGGCGATGCGGCTGCCGTGCTGATGACCGGGCAGGGCCGCGTCGTGCATGCGACCGCCTCCCACTCCCCGGTCGGCTATGCGCTCGAGGCCGGGCTGCTCGACGAGGACGAGGCCATCGTCCACGTCGACCGCCACATCGTCTCGAACGCGGTCGGTCTGGGCCCGATGAAGATCGAGCTCGGCCCGGTTCTCGGCTGGCGCCCGCGCCACACGCTGGTGCTCGGCAGCGACGGTCTCTTCGACAACCTGCGCCTGGATGAGATCACCGGTTTCGCGAGGAAGGGGAACCTGCGGACGGCGTCGGGCCGGCTCGCCGAACTCGCCCGGAGGCGCATGGACGAGGAGAGCCGCGATGCGCCCTCCAAGCCGGACGATCTGACGTTCCTCGTCGTCCGGAAGTCTGCGGCCGGCGCGCAACGGGCGTAGGCGCCGGCGAGAGGCCCGGTGGACCTCGCGGCCGGGCCGCTCGATACTCCTCGCCGCTGCTCGCCGCTCTCCGCTGCGCCCCCCCCCACTGCCCATGCTCACGCTCCGCGTCGCCCTCTGCCTCCTCTTCCTCCTGCCCACGCTCACGGCCCAGGAGCAGACGCCGCCTCCTCCCGAGGGGCACTCGCACATCGGCGAGGCGTTCAACGAGGGTGCCCGGCAGGCGGCCTACCTGATGGACGGGATCAACCCGGACGTCCACTTCGAGGTGACGACGTCGGCCCCGCTCGCGCAGCGTTTCTTCGATCAGGGCCTCGTACAGCTCCACGGCTTCTGGTACTTCGAGGCCGAACGGTCCTTCCGGCAGGCGGCGGTCCTCGATCCCGACTGCGCGATGACCTACTGGGGTATGTGCCTCGCCAACATCGAGAACGAGGCGCGTGCCCACAGCTTCGCGCGGGAAGCCCACGCGCGACGGGCGTCCGCGTCCGAGCGTGAGCGGCTGTGGATCGACGCCTATGCCCGCTACTACAGCGCTCTCGAGCCGCTCGCCGAGGGCAAGTCCTACGAGGAGCCGAAGGGCAACGACGACGAGCGACGGCGGCAGCGACTGATCGAGGATCTCGAGGAGATCATCGATCGCTTCCCGGACGACATCGAGGCGAAGGCGCTGCTCGCGAACCAGATCTGGATCGACTCACGCGACGCCGGCCAGAAGATCCGGAGCCGCCAGGCGAACCAGGGGCTGCTCGACCACGTGTTCGCCGCGCAGCCGATGCACCCGGCCCACCACTACCGGGTCCACCTGTGGGACACGAAGTCCACCGCCGCGCGCGTGACGGACTCGGCCGCAGCGATCGGCCATGCGTCGCCGGCGATCGCGCACCTCTGGCACATGGGCGGCCACATCTGGTCCCGCCTCGATCGGCACGACGATGCAGCGTGGCAGCAGGAGGCCTCCGCACGCGTCGACCACGCCTACATGATGCGCGACGGGGTGATGCCCGATCAGATCCACAACTACGCGCACAACAACGAGTGGCTGTGCCGCAGCCTGCGTCACGTCGGACGCGTGCACGAATCGATCGACCTCGCGAAGAACATGGTCGAGCTGCCGCAGCACCCGGCGTGGAACCTCCCCTCGAAGCGCTCCAGCGCGCGCTACGGACCGCTTCGGCTGCGCGAGACGCTCGAGACCTACGAGGCCTGGGACGAGTTCGTCGCGCTGTCGGACACGGTCTACCTCGATCCGGGTGAGGCGCCGGCCGACCGCGCCGCCCTCCATCTGGGGCTCGGACGCGCGCAGCTCGGGCGTGGCCACCGGGATCTCGCCGAGCGCGAGGTCGAGCTGCTCCGCTCGATGCTCGCCGACGCACGGCAGCGGCGCTCGGCGGCCGTCGACTCCGCCGAGGCCGAGGCGCTCGCAGCCGGCAAGTCGGACACCGACGTCGACGCAGCGATGGAAGCCGCCCGTAAGCCGGTGACCGCGGAGATCCGCGCGATCACGAAGGCCCGGGACACCCTCGAAGCGCTGCTCGCCTGTGACGCAGGCGACTTCGAGGGAGGACTGGCCACGCTGGAGAGGGTGCGCTTCGACAAGTCCGCGCTCGCACGCCTCCAGCTCCTCGCAGGAGATCAGGAGAAGGCCGAGAAGCTCGCCCGAGAAGCTGCGCGGGAGGCCGGTCGCGCCCAACCGCTCGCGGACCTGGCCTACGTGCTGCACGCGGTGGGAAAGGCCGAAGAGGCCGCCGAGACCTTCGCCAAGCTGAGCGCGATGTCGGCCCGATTCGACCTCGAGTTCGCTCCGTTCCGTCGCGTGCGCCCGCTCGCCGAGGCCGCAGGTCTCGGCGCCGATTGGCGGGTCGCCTACGAGCAGCCTGCCGATACCGGGGAACGACCGCCGCTGGACTCGCTCGGCCCGTTCCGCTGGGCCCCCGTCGCAGCACCGGGCTGGTCGCTGAAGGACGGCCGCGATCAGGAACTCGGGCTCGCCAAGTACGCCGGACGGCCGGTGCTGGTCGTGTTCTTCCTCGGATTCGGATGCGTGCACTGCGTCGAGCAGCTGCAGGCCCTCAAGCCGATGACCGACGCGTTCCGCGATGCGGGCATCGAGGTCGTCGCGATCGGCACCGACACCGTCGCAGACCTCGCCGCGTCCCAGGAGGGCGACAAGCCGGACGAGGCCTACCGCTTCCCCATCCTCGCGGATCCGGAACTCGACGTGTTCCGCGCCTACCGCTGCCACGACGACTTCGAGGGGATGCCGCTGCACGGCACGTTCCTCATCGACGGGGCCGGCCAGATCCGCTGGCAGGACATCGGCTACGAGCCGTTCATGGACCTCGGATTCCTGCTCGGCGAAGCGCAGCGGCTGCTGCGCTTCTCGCTGCCGGCTGCGCCTGCGGCCGCAGGGCGATGAGTTCCCCGTGACCGCTGGCGCCGCGCGGGCACGGTACGGCCCGCGCGCAGCTCACGCCTTGCGGCGGGAAGCGCGCCGTGCGGGGCGAGCTTCGCCTTCGCCCGTCGACTCCTCGACCGCCTCTTCGACCTGTTCGAGGACGCGCTGGCGGATGCGCTCCCGCAGCTGACCGGCACCTTCGCCTCCGGGCTGGCCACCGCGGCGCTGCATCATCACGCGGATCGGCTCGGGGAGATCCTCGCCGCGCACGTCTCCCCCCTGCATCAGCTGACGCAGGAACATCGGCTGGCCACCGGGAAGACCGTCCGGCCCCTGGACCCAGACGCGGACGTCTTCGTCACCGGCTTCGGGGATGACGACGCCCTCGATCTCGATCTCCTGCGGGCCCGGGCGCCCTTCGTCGGCCCGGCGCTGCCCGCGCCGCCCGCGCTGCGGCGCCTCACCCTGCATCGGGGACCAGTCCGGCCCGCCGAACGGTCCGGGCATCGGCGAGAAGCCGGGCATCGGCATCCGCCCCTGCATCATCCGGCCCCGCATCGGGTTCTGGCCGGCCATGGGCATCCGGCCCCGGAGCGCTCGGCCACGCATCAGCATCTCGCCGCGCATCGGCACCGCGCCACGCATCGCACGGATCCGCTCGACGATCCGCCCGGCTCCTGGAGCCGCGCTCTGGTCCGGCCCGCGACCGGGGCGCTGGTCGTGGTCACGCCGAGCGCGATCTCCGTCGGGACGCCCGTTCGGGCCACGCGGCGAACGGCTCGCCATCTCGTCCACCCGCTGCTGCAGCGCGTCGACCTGCTGACGCAGTTCGCGGACCGCGCGGATCAGACGCTCGCGCTCGTTGGCGTTGAGCTGCCCGCCCTGCGGCGCCTGCTGCGGCTCCGCGCGACGGGCGGCGTTCGGGCGGTTCGGCGTATCGCGAAGCTCTGACCGCCCCTGGGCGTGCAGCGGAGAGAGGAAGGCCAGCGGAGCCAGCACGAGCGCAGGAAACAGTCTCGGAGTCATGGGGTCACCTCTAGTGCTGCCAGAGAACGGGCTCATCGCGGGGGATTCCACAGCGACCGCCACGCCGATCGGCAGCTCCCGGGCAGATCCCCTCGACAGATGCCGAAAGCGCGACGGCACGGACGCCGTTCCGCCGGGACCCACGGGGAGAACCTGCAAGGGGCACCGGCCCGATCGAGGAGAAGTCGTATGGAAGAACGTCGAGTCCGCCCGACCCGGGAAGCGGACGGAGCTGCTGGCCGCATGCGAGAGCGCCTGGGAGCACTCGCCGCTCTGCTCTGCGCGTGCCAGCTCGGAGCGCAGACCGTCGCGAGGACGGGCGCTGCCGGGGCGCCCGGCGCGTTCACAGCCAAGACCGCCGGGACCGAGCCTGCGGACGCGTCGTCGACCGCTCGCGGACCGACGACCTTCCAGCCGTGGGTCCTCGACAGCAACCCGCAGCCCGAGGGCGCGACTTTCGGATCGTCGTGGGGCGACATGGACGCGGACGGGGATCCGGACCTCTTCCTCGCCATGCACTACATCGGCGCGCTCCCGCGCATCCTGCGCAACCAGTGTGGCGGCGACTTCCTCGACATCACCGACGAGATCTTCGACGACCCGAACGTCGTTCGGGGCGATCGACACGCAGGCACGTGGAGTGACGTCGACGCCGACGGCCGGCAGGAGCTGATGATCACCTATGGCGCCGACTTCGGCACCGGAACCGGTCCGAACCGCGTGCTCCGGTTCGAGTCGCGGATCGGGGTCGATCTCGCACCCTGGTACGGCCTCGACGCGCCGCTGGCACGTTCACGCGCATTCCACGCGATCGACTGGGACGGCGATGGTGGCACCGACTACTTCCTGTCGGCGATGCCCCGTCCGGACGGTCGGGCCCCGCGCACCCTCTTCCTGAACGTCGGCTCCCGCACGAACCCTGCGTTCGTCGACGCCGCAGCGTCGCTCCAACTGCCGGTCGGCACGTCGTACTTCACGCAGACCGTCCCGCTGCCGGATGGTGGCATCGGCTTCTGGATGCACGGCTTCCCCGCCCAGATGTATCGCCTCGGCGCGTTTCCGGCGCAGGATCGGACGGCGGCCCTCGGGCTCGCGGGCATCCACTGGATGACCGACTCAGCGTTCGCAGACTTCGACGGCGACGGGGACTTCGATCTCTTCGTCACGACAGCGCGCGAGCGATCCGGAGCCGAGCTCACGGGCGACGGTGCCGTCGAGGCATGCATCATCGCCAACGGAGGTGAGAGCGGGCTCGACGTGGCGCCAGCGGTTCCGCAGACGCCGATCACGTTCGAACTGCGCGACTACCCGAGCCCGAACGACGTCTACATCGGTAGCCAGGGAACCCATCCCAACCACCTGACGTTCACCGTCGACCCGAGCGACACCGCAACCCACGGGATCACGCCGCATACGGCAGGCCAGGACCGGGGCGTCTACGTCGGATTCGACCCCGCATCAGGCGTCTGGCAGCTCCGCGCGTCGTCGAACGTCTTCTACCGGGTGACGGTCGTCGCGCACGCCGTCGGCGGGATGCTCGCTCCACACGCCGTGGGCTTCGATCCGAACGCGGTCGGAGTGCCCGATCGGCTCTTCCTGTGGGAGGGCGGTCGATTCGTCGAGGCATCCGCGACAGGCGGCTTCTCGACATCGACCGACGCGATGTCCTGCGCTGCAGCGGACTTCGACAACGACGGCGACGTCGACCTCTACCTCGTCTCCACCGGCACCGTGTCGAACCGACCGAACCTGTACTTCCGCAACCGCGGCGACGGGACATTCCTGCAGATCCCGGACGCCGACGGTGCACCGGGGTCGGCAGCAGGACGCGGGGACACTGTGTCCGTCGCGGACTTCGACGGCGACGGGTTCCTCGACCTCTGCGTGACCAACGGCGAGGGCTCCGCGCCGTTCTTCGCCGATGGTCCGGTCGAGCTGTTCCGAGGCACCCCGAACGACAACCACTGGCTGATGCTCGACCTGTCGAGCACGACGCTGAACGCCGACGCCTGGGGCACGCGCGTCACCGCCTGGGTCGGCTCGAGTCGCATCGATCGCTGGCAGGACGGTGGGAGCCACCGGTTCAGCCAGGACGACCGACGCATCCACCTGGGGCTCGGCTCGGCAACTTCCGTCGACCTCCTCCGGATCACGTGGGCGGATGGCCAGATCGACGAGTACACGAACGTCCCGGCCGACCGGGTGCTGCGCATTGTCAGGCGCTGATCCGAGGAGCTCGGTCCGCACACGCGGATCAGGCCGAGGAGCCGTCGACAGGAATCTCCTCGACCACCTCGAGCTCGGCGACGAGCGGCTCCCAGACCGTGCCTCGGACCGAGGCAAGCAGTTCCCGGTAGTTCGCGATCCCGTCCCGAGCGCTCTTCGCGCCGGTCTTGCGCGAACGGGGCACCATCTCGCCGAACTCCCGGCCGAAGAAATCGGCGAGCCGCAGCGCCGTCCCCGCGAGGTCCGCCGCGAAGTCCTCGTAGTCGATCTCCAGCACGGGCCGCCCCTCGAAGACCGCAGCAAAGCGCTCCTCGACCATCGGCTGCCACTCGAAGTCGGCGACGGTCTCCACCGGATCCAACTCGAACGACCGCGGCCCACCGCCTTCCACCTTGTCACGGCGCGCGGTGAACCAGTCATCGTGGGCCTCCGCGCGTGCGAACGACAGCCAGCGCGCCAGCCGGTCCCTGCGGCGGAGATGGATGACCCGTATGTCCGGGTGGTCGGCGAGGAAGCGCACGATCCGGTCGTCGACGAGGCCGTGGTAGTAGAGCAGCTTGAAGCCCGCCCAGTCGCCCCCGAGTTCGGCACCATCCCGGAGCAGACGGTCACAGAGGGCGTCGGGGGACAGTCCGCGCAGGTGGACGAGTTCGTCGGTGTCGACGTGCACCTCGTGGTTCTCGATCCAGGAGATCGTCCCCTCCTCGATGCTCCGCGGATTGAACATCTCCCCCGCGCAGACGATGCCGGGTTGTTGACCCAGAAGCCCGACCAGGAGATTCGAACCGGTGCGTTCGGAGCCGAGGATGACGAAGGGCTTCGCCCGCCCGACTTCGCTGGGCTCGGTCTCGAGCGGCTTGGCGATGGGTGCGCCCGTCGGACGGAACGCCGCCTGCGGCCCGAAGGCGAGCCGCCCCGGATCATGCGAGCGAGACAGCGCGTCCTGCACCCGCGCGACGAGAACCGCCCCTTCCGCGCCCGGCCCGACCAGCTTGTGCCGCACGCTGTCACCGAAGCGTTCGAGCAGGACACGCTCGACCTGCTCGCTGCCGGTCCAGATGAAATCCGCCGTTTCGACCTGCGCCGGCAGCAGAACGGCGAACCGACTGTCGTCTGCCAGCCACGGGAGGTGCAGACACATCGGCACGCCGAGAAGGACCGACGTCAGGAGCGCGTGGACGGCGGGCTCGTACTGGCCGCGCGCGACCACCAGGTCGGCGCCCCAGCCCTGCGCCCAACGGGCGCAGCTGAACGACGCCCGTACGGCTGGGTGCTGCCAGACCTCGCCTTCTCCTTCGTTGGCGATCTTCGCGAGACCGACCATCAGCGCGGCCGTCTGATCCGGACGGGTCCGCTTGAAGTGGTGGAAGTCGTTCTCGTGGATCTGATCCCGGAAGGGCACGAAGAAGCCACTCCGTCCCGCTCGCGCACGCAGCTCCGATCCCATCTCCGCGAGGTCCGGAAAGTCCGCGTGGAAGAACCGGACTTCTGCGGCAGCGGCCTCCGCGATCCGCTCGACCTCGAGATACGAGTCGAGCTCCTCCGCAACCGGGTATCGCCAGCCGTGGAACGCGGCCAAGCGCGGCCGCCCGGTCGGTCGATCGAATCGGTTCTCGGACATGGTCTGCGGGGAGGCGGTCCCGACGAGACGCCCCTCCCGTCGATCGGTCGAGGCGGCAGTGTGAGGTTAGCTGGATCCCCTACACCCCGCATGTCCGACCGGACCGTAGGCCGTTCACACGCGCAGAGGGGCGCGTGCGCAAGGCCCGCGAAACCATCAAGGTTTCACGACCGGCGATTCGATGTTGCCCATGGCAGGATGTGTGGGCTCCACGGGGCCCGACCGCACGAGGCCTCTGAAGGCCGCCCTGCCCGACGCCGCGGCACGCAGCAGCGACCTCCCCATGAAGATCGGCATCCTCTCCTACGAGTATCCCCCGGAGACAGGCTTCGGCGGCATCGGCACCTACAGCTGGTACCAGGCGCGCGGCCTCGCCAAGCTCGGCCACGACGTGCACGTCTTCGCGGGATCGACCAAGCCGGGGACGTTCCACAGCGAGCACGACGGCGTGCGTGTGACCCGGATCAAGAAGGAAGGCTGGCTGCACGGACTCGTGAAGGGTCTGCGTGACCGGCGCTGCTGGTGGTCCCAGAACCGCATCGAGACCGGCTACGGCGCCTACTACGCGCTGCGCAAGGCGCTCGAGAAGGAGCAGTTCGACATCATCGAGTTCCCCGAGTGCGGCGGCGACGGGATGCTCGTCTCGACGCTCCTCGACGTCCCCACGGCGGTCAAGTTCCACAGCCCGGCGCGGCTGATCATGGACATGTACGACACCGCCAAGATGGACCGTGAGCTGACGGCCTTCGTCGAGCAGGTCTCGATCAACCAGGCGACCGTGCGCACCTCGTGCTCGCAGTTCCTCGCGGACGAGGTCGCGACCAAGATGAACGTGCGGCAGCCGATCCACGTCGTGCCGAACGGCCTCGACCTCGACCTCTTCGACCAGGACGAGGGCATCGACGTCCCTCGCCAGTTCGGGCTGCCGGTGAAGGATGGGCTGACGATCTTCTTCGCCAACCGGCTGGAGCCGCGGAAGGGCATCCACCTGGTCCGCGACATGTGCTTCCACGTGCTGCGGAAGTATCCGCACGTGCACTTCGCGTTCGCCGGCGACGACCTGTTCGGCTACATGACGCGAGAGATCCAGCCGTTCCTGGACCAGAACCAGCTGCGCCATCGCGTGCACTACTTCGGCAAGCTCCAGCTCGCCGAGGTCCGGGCGATCCTCAAGCGCATCGACATCTTCCTGATCCCGAGTCTGTGGGAGAACGCTCCCTACTCGTGCCTCGAGGCGATGGCCGCGGGGCGTGCCATCGTGGCCTCCAACTGCGGCGGTCTCCCCGAGCTGATCCAGCACGAGCACAACGGCATGCTCGCCCAGAACAACGACGCGAACTCCTACATCGCGGCGCTCGAACGGATGATCGAGGACGCTGACCTGCGGCAACGGACGGGAGCCGAGGCGCGCCGCACGGTCGAAGCCCGCTACACGGACACCGGCATCGCCGACCTGTCCGTCAAGGTCTACCGAGAGGGGCTCGCCGGCGCGCGCTGAGCCGACGCCCGATGGACTCGATCCGCATCGGCGGGGAACCCGGAGCCCAGCTCGACCGCAGCGGCGTCGAGCGGGCTCGGACGTCGGCCCTCGGGCACGACGCCGCAGCCCAACCGATCTGCACGGCACCGTTCGCGGTCCTGGTCGTCGACGCCTCAGGGGAAGTCCGCGCCTGCGAGGGCACGGACGAACTGCTCCTCAAGCGGAGGCCGGCCGACGTGCTCCGCGCGTTCCGGGGCAACAGCGCCGACCGGCTCCGCGCGTCCATCCGGTCTGGCGAGCTCCCGCGTGACCACTGCGAGCGCTGCATCCACCGGCTGAAGCTCGACCTGCCTTCCCAGGCAACGCTGATCGAGCGCCACGGCCGGGACACGGCCGACACGGCAGACCTTCACCTCGCGCGACTGATCGTCCGCCTCGACCGAGGGGCACGGCCCGGCGACGCGAAGGCGTTCCTGCGCCGGCTCCGAACCGCGCTCGCGGAGGCGCCCGTCGTCACCGTCGTCTGCGATCGGCCGGCGGATGACGCGCTCTTCGGCGCGCTCATGGCGAGCATCGCCGAGTCTCCGCAGCGACCGCTGGTCGAGCTCGCGCTGTGTGGAATCGACGCGGCCGAAGCGCTGCGGGAGCAGCTCCACGGCGTCGAACTCGCGGCGCTGACGATCCTCGACCCGACGGACCTCGACGCGAAGCTCGCCGCGAGCGCGATGATCCTGCCGAACGGAACTGCGCCCACGGTCCGCTACACGCTGTCGCCGTCGAACTGGTTCGACATCCACACCGCAGCGATGACCTGCGCAGCCCGCGGCGTGGAGATCCACCTCCGGGCGACCGATCTGCACGGCACGACGCCGCTCCTGACCGCGCCGCTCGCCGAACAGCGCTTCGTGCTCGGCGTCATCGGCAGCCTCTGGTACCGCTTCTCCGGGACCGACCGGCCGTTGAGTCTCGCCGCCGACGAGCTCGAGAGACTGCGCGTCGATCTCCGGCGTCAGATCGACAGCCAGATCCAGGACCGGGAGCACGCGGACCCCGACGAACTGATCTCCGGAACGTCCCCGATCCGCCTGCCTCCCCGCGCACACCCGTTCTGGAGCGATCCGAAGGACCGCGCGGTCCTGCTCGGCTGGCTCGCAGGGCTGGAGTCCTCGCCCGCGTTCCAGGATTGGGTCGACTCCTCCACCGACCAACGCGGCTTCCGCAAGGTCTTCGCAGAGCAACCCGCACTCCGACTCGCCCTCGCCCGCATCGCATGCGCGGAACCGACCGAGCGCGCGATCACGGCACTCCAGAAGCTCTACGGAGAGGAGGTTTCGGCCGCGGAACGAGAGCGGCGCCTCGCCGAGGACGAGGCGGAGGCCGAACGCGCGGAGATCATGTCCGCGTGGAACTACTGGCGCACGTGGCTCGGCGTCGACCGCGTCTCCGATCGACGCGCGCCTTTCGCGGTTCCGGACTTCGAACCGGGCACCGAAGAGGAGTCCTCCGCCGCGGACGTCACGATCCTCGTGCCGAGCTTCCGGCACGAGTCGTTCGTGCGCGACTGCGTCCGGAGCGCCCTCGCGCAAACTCACCGGCGTGTCCGCGTGATGGTCGTCGACGACCGGTCACCCGACGGAACTGTCGAACGCACCCGGGAACTCAGCGACCCGCGACTCGAGGTCTCGGTCAACGCCGAGAACCGAGGGCTCGCGAACAGCGTGCTCGACGCCCTCGAGCGCGTGACCACGCCCTACGTGGCGCTGCTGAACTCCGACGACCTGTTCCACCCGGAACGCATCGCGCGCTGCATCGCCGTGTTCGCTGCGGAACCCGACGTGCAGGTCGTCACCACGGGCCTCCACCTCGTCGACGAACGCGACGGCGAGCTGACCGTCGACAACACGAACAGGCTGACCGACGGCAAGCTCGTCCACGACTGGGTGCACTGGTACGAGGGCGCCCAGCCACAGCAGGGCGACGACCTCTTCGCGACGCTGCTCGAGCACAACTTCCTCGCGACCAGCACGAACTTCGTCTGCCGGACGGACTACCTCCGCGAGCAGTCCGAGTCGCTCCGCAGCCTGAAGTACTGCCTCGATTGGCGGGTCTTCCTCGACGCGGCGCGACGCGGCGTCCTGCGCCACATCCCCGATCGCCTCGCCGCGTATCGGATGCACCGCGGCAACACGGTCTGGTTCCGCGAGGGACGCCGCTGGCGCTACTACCTGGAGGTCAACCGCGTAGCCGCGCAGGCGCTGCGGGACTTCGCGCGCAGCGGCGCAGACGCGACTCGTGGCGCCGTGCAGCTCGTCGAGGGGCACGTCGCACGGAACACCGAGTTCGACGGCATGGCCGCGTGGCTCAACGAGCTGCTCGGGGGCTTCGAGCTCGAACGCCAGAGCGAAGTCGATCCCGCGCTCCAGCAGTCCATCGCCGCCCTCTGTCAGCGCGCGGAGCGCGCGGTCCGACTCGGATATGCCGCCCGTGAACTCGGCGACGACCGGCTGGAGCAAGGTCTGGGCGCCCTGTCACGGGTCGCGCGCCTCGAAGTCGCGCGCATCGGACTGGCGCTGGCCCGTGACGATGCACGCGCCGGACGGGACGCGGAGCGCTGGGCCCGGAATGCCGAGGCCCAGACGAGGCAGCGACTCGGCGAAGTGCAGCACGCGGTCCAGGAACTCCGTCGACGCGAGCGCGCCACCGCGGAGCAGCTCCGTCGAGCGCTGCGGACCGCGAACGCGGCGGGACTCCGGCTCTCCGAGGAACTGGGTGGACTCGACGCGCGCGAAGGCGAGGACCCGATCGACCGACTCGAGCGGGTCGTCGCCGTCTGGGTCCAGGCCGCGCAGCGGACCGCAACAGAACTCGTCGATGTCCGCCGTGCACTCGAGCGCGAACAGGCGACCGCACAGGCGGGTCGAGACCAACTGCTCCGCTTGGAGGGCGAACGCCCCCTCCTGGTCGCCGCTCGCGACAAGGCCGAGCAGGAGCTCGCCGAGGCCCAGAGCCGGCTGGTTGCAGACCGCTCCCTGATCGCCGAGCTGCGCGCGCGGGTCGACGAGGTCCGGATGGACCTGCAGGACTCCCGCAGAGCGAACGAAGCCCTGCGCGAGGAGCGCCGGACCCTCGAGCGTCAGATCACGGTGCAGACCGAGAGACTGCGCCGCACCGAGGAGGAGCGTGACCGGCGCATCGAAGAGCTGATCGCGGATCACGACGCGAAGCTCGCGGCCGAGTCGACAGCGAGAGAACAGCAGGTCGCACGGCTCGAGGGCGAGCGCGACCGCCGCGCATCGGAAGTCGAGCGGCTCGAGACCGAGATCGGGACGATCGAGTCCGCGCGGCGCGACCTCGAGGGCTCGGTGAGAAGGCTTCGCAGCTCGGGCGCTGCAGCGGGAAGAAGTGCGGGCTTCGTCTCCAGCGAGCCCGAAGTCCCAGCCGACAAGTCAGAGGGCGAGGCCGCGTCACTGCACAGGCTCCGCCGTGAGGTCGAGGCCGGCCGCACCGACCTGGAGGCGACGCGGTCCGAGATCGAACGAATCCACCAGTCGATCGAGTGGCGGATCGGCGTCCTGCTGTGGCGCAAGCTGCCCCTGTTCGCGAAGACCCGGCGCGCGCTGCGCGCCACCTGGCGCCGCTCCCGAGAAGCGGCAACACGAACCATGCTGTTCCTGAAGAAGCTCTGGGGCGCCCGCAAGTCCGGTCCGAAGCCGGAACTGAAGATCGCCGCTGGGTCGACGGCCCAGTTCCCGGTGATCTCACACACGTTCGTCTACCAGGAGCTGACCGCGATGCGGGAGATGCTCGGCGGCGACGTGAAGGTCTTCCACACCCAGGACGGGGACCGGAACGCGCTGCACGCAGCGTTCCAGGGACTCGACGACGACCGGGAGTTCATCCAGCCGGCGTGGGAAGTGCACGCCGCCGACATGGAGTACTACCGGCGTACGCAGCCCGAGCGGTACCACGCGCTCGTCGAGGCTGTCGCCCGGGAATCCGGACTGCAGCGTGAGGACATCGAGAAGCGGTTCGAGTTCCGGCTCGCGTTCACGTTCGCCCGCCGGCACGCGCTCTGGGGCGCCGACTACGTCCACAGCTACTTCTTCTACGACCAGGCGCTGTGCGCGCTCGTCTCGTCGTGGATGAACGGTCTGCCGCGCGGCGTGTCGACCTACGCCGACCACATGATGCAGGACTGGCCGCTCAAGGTTACCGCCCTGCACCTGCGCACCGCCGACGTGATCGTCGCGACCTCGCGCCGCATCCGCGACGAGCTGATCGGCATCGCCGGCCCCGAGATCGCCGGCAAGGTGATCGTCAAGCCGAACGGCGTCGACGGCAGCCGCTTCACGTTCGTCGCTCGCGAGCCGCGGAAGGGCCGAGCGCTCGAGCTGGGCTGCGTGACGCGGATCGAGCCCAAGAAGGGGATGCTCGAGCTCGCCGAGGCGGCACGGCTCCTGGTCGACCAGGGTGTCGACGTGCGCATCCACATCATCGGCTCTGCCGACGTCGGTTCCGCTTCGAGTGAGGCCTACGCAGAAGAGTTCGAGAACCGGATCGAGGCCCTCGGCGTCGGCGACGTCGTGATCCGTCACGGCCGCATGCGCCAGGAGGAGATGCGACCGCTGATGGCGACCTGGGATGCGTTCGTCGCGCCCTTCGTCGAGACCGAGACCGGCGACAAGGACGGCATCCCGACCGCCATCCTCGAGGCGATCGCCACCGGACTCCCGGTCGTCGCGACCACGGCGGGATCGATCCCGGAGATCCTGGACGACGGGGTCGAGGGCTTCCTCGTTCCCCAGCGCGATCCCGCGGCGCTCGCCGCCGCGATCCGCCGCCTGCACGACGACCCGTCGATCGCTCCGCGCCTCGGCCAAGCCGCACGGAAGCGCTTCGACAAGGAGTTCGACATCCGTGCGACCGAGCCGCGGCTCCACGAGCGCATCCTGGCCTCGGTCCGCAAGAAGCTCCGCGCACGGGCGTGACCGACCGGGTGGGCCTCCCACAGGCCGGTCCGGGCGCGGATCTGAACTCGCAACCCGCCGCTGCTAGCATCAGCGGCGATGTCTGAGCTGAAAGCCGCAACGCAACGCGCGCTCGGAGCGCTCGCCCCACTGCGCTTCGGTCCACCGGTCGCCTACGTCTACAACCCGCTGGTCCACGCGCGGCGCAGCCACGAGGCGTTCCTGCAGCGCTTCGGCAGTGGGGAAAAGGAAGTGCTGCTCGTCGGCATGAACCCGGGCCCCTTCGGCATGGTGCAGACCGGCGTGCCGTTCGGCGAAGTGGCCGCGGTCCGCGACTGGCTGGGCATCGAGGAGCCCGTCGACCGCCCTGTGCCCGAACACCCGAAGCGTCCGGTCGAGGGGTTCGCGTGCCGGCGCAGCGAGGTCAGCGGCCGCCGGCTGTGGAACTACGTCGCGGCTCGATGCCGGACGCCCGAGGACTTCTTCGCCAGGTTCTTCATCCACAACTTCTGCCCGCTCGCCTTCATGGAGGAAGGCGGCAGGAACGTGACTCCGGACAAGCTCAAGACGAGCGAACGCGAACCGCTGCTGGCCGTCTGCGACGCGTATCTCCGCGATGTGGTCGATGCGCTCCGCCCGTCCTGGGTGGTCGGGGTCGGCGCATTCGCCGAGGACCGGGCTCGGCGCGCGCTCGCCGGCCGCGGTGACTCGCTGAGGTTCGGGCGCATCCCCCACCCCAGCCCCGCCAGCCCGCTCGCCAACCGAGGCTGGGACGAGGCCGCCGACGCAGCCTTCGCCGAACTCGGCCTCGAGCTGGGCTGAACGCGGCGTTCCGCGCCCTTGCGCGACGGGCACAGGGCGCCGAAGCTGGATCGATGCCCTGTTCGTTGCCCGAAGCCGTCGCTGCCCTGGAGCGCTTGGCGCCGCTCGGGCTCGCCGAGGACTGGGACAACACGGGCCTGCTCGTCGACCACGCGAAGCCGCGCCGGGTGCGTCGCTGCCTGCTGACGATCGATCTGACCGACGCGGTCCTCGACGAGGCCCTCGCCGGCGGACACGAGCTGATCGTCAGCTACCACCCACCGATCTTCGCCCCGCTGCGACGGCTCCGCGGCACCGTGCCGGCCGAAGCCCGCATCCTCCGCGCGGCGCGGGCCGGCATCGCGATCTACTCCCCACACACTGCTCTCGATGCAGCGCAGGGAGGCGTCAACGACTGGCTGGCCGACGGGCTCGGCCCGCTGCGCTCGCGCGAGTGCCTGACCGCGATCCCCCAGTCGGGAGGCGCCGGCTACCGTCTCGAGGCCCGCCTGCCGCATGCGGCCGCGGAAGCGCTCGTCGCCACCCTGGACGCTGACGGCCACGCGGCCGCGATCGAAGCACACGACGCCGGCAGCATCGTCCGCCTCACCTTCGACGGAGACGGACCTCGCCGGAGGATCGGCGCGCTCCCGCCGGAGCTGCGTGCCCACTGCGAGATCGTCCGCCGCGAACCCGCCCTCGTCCCTACCGCGGGCCAGGCCCGAGGCGTGACGCTCCGCCGTCCTGCGCGCCTCGCGCAGATCGCCCGGAGGATCAAGACCCACCTGGGCGTCCAGAGCCTCCGGATCGCGACCGCTCCCCGCCACGCCGAGGGCGCCCCGGTCGAACGCGTCCTGCTCTGCGCGGGTGCGGGAGGGTCAGCTCTGGCACCCAGGCCCGCCGACCTCTACTGGACCGGCGAGATGCGTCACCATGACGTGTTGGCCGCGCTCGACCGGGGCACGTCGGTGATCCTGTCCGAACACACCCACACCGAGCGGGGCTACCTGCCGGTGCTCCGGGAGCGCCTCGACGCGGAGCTCGACGGCGAAGTCCTCATCGATGTCAGCCGCGCTGACGCCGACCCCCTACGCACCTGCTGATCCGCATGCCGGCCGACTCCGATCTCTTCCTCGCGCTGCGCGCCGGTGACGTCGCATCGATCCGGGCCGTGCTCGCCGTCGATCCTGCCCGGGCGCTCGCGCGGGACGTCGACGGGGTCTCGCTGTTGATGACCGCGCTCTACCACCGATCCGGCGAGTTGGTCGAGGCACTGCTCGGCCTGCTGTCGACCATCGACCCGTTCGAATGCGCGGCCCTCGGTCGGACCCCCGACCTGATGAGCGCGATGACGCGGGCACCGAGCACGCTCACCAACCGCTCTCCCGACGGATACACGGTGCTCCATCTGTCGGCGTTCTTCGGCCACGCGGACACCGTCGACCGCCTCGCGCGCTACGGCGCCCCGATCGACGCGATCGCCGCCAACCCGACCCTGGTCCGCCCACTGCACAGCGGGGTCGCCGCTGGCTCCGTGCGCGTGGTGAGGATCCTCCTGGATCACGGCGCGGAGATCGACGCACCCCAACGCGGCGGCTGGACCGCGCTGCACGGGGCCGCACACCGCGGCGACGCGGACATGGTCGAACTCCTGCTGCGCTCCGGCGCGGTACCCGGCCTCACCGGCGAGGATGGCCGCGATGCCGCGGCGCTCGCGCGTGAGGCAGGCCACGAAGCGCTGGCGATCCGGATCGAGCGGACCTGAAGGGACGATTGACCTCTTGGCGCCACCCGTCTAGGAGCATCAGCGAGGTTGAGAGAGGGGGGTCATGACCGCGCGAATCACTCTGGTCGTCCATCAATTCCTGCCGCGCTACTTCACCGGCACCGAGCAGTACGCGTATTCGGTGGCGAAGGGCATGCAGAAGCTCGGACACGACGTGAGCGTGATATCGCTCGAGCCGAACTTCGCGGAACGTGAGGTGCTCTTCGAAGCCTGGGAGGAAGCCGTAGACGACCTGCCGGTCTGGCGGCTCCGCTTCTGGCACTGCCTCGATCGGGACTTCGAGCGCATGGAGGTCGCCCACCCCTATGTCGCCGCTCAGATATCGAAGCGACTCGCGGAGACACGGCCCGACCTCGTCCACTTCTTCCATCTCCGCTACCTCGGTGCCGAACTCATTGCGGAGGCGCGAGCCCTCGCGATCCCGACCGTCGTCCACTTGATGGACTTCTGGTACCTGTGCCCGGCCATCGTCCTACGCAGGCCGGACGGCACGCTGTGCGAGGGACCGCCGCAGGGCGGCCTCGGATGCATTCCCTGCATGCGGCCGGACCTGGAGCAGAAGATCCAAGACCGCGAACTCGAGGACGCACTCGCTCGGATCGCGCCGCTGGTGCCGAGCCAGCAATACGTCGGACGCGGCCCCACCGGCCGTGCGATGACCCTCGGGCTCCGCCCCCGCCGACTCCACGACGCATTGCTGGGAGCCGACCGCGTGCTCGCTCCCTCCCGGTTCCTACGAGACATGTTCGTGAAGAACGGCTACCCGAGCGACCGCATCGACGTGTTGACCTACGGCGTCGACACCAGCCGCCTGGCGGGGGCAGAGCGTGCACCCCGCCCCGACGGCGCGCCGCTCCGCCTCGCGTTCTTCGGCTCGATCGCCGAGTACAAGGGGACGGACGTCCTCGTCCGAGCCGTCCTCGCGAGCCGATCCGACGTGACGCTGTCGGTCCACGGACGACTCACGGACTTCCCCGACTTCGCGCCGAAGCTCGCCGAAGAAGCTGCTTCCGATCCCAGGGTCCGCTTCGAGGGCCCCTTTCCCCGCGAACGACTCGGGTCGGTCCTCGCCGGGGTCGACGTTCTGGTCGCGCCGTCGAAGTGGTACGAGAACACCCCGTTCGTCATCCTCGAGGCCTACGCAGCGGGAGTCCCAGTCATTGCCTCCGACCTTGGCGGCATGAGCGAGATCGTCGCCGATGGCGTCCACGGCGACCTGTTCCCGGCCGGAGACGAGACGGAGCTCAGGCATCGCATCGACCGACTCGCCGCCGAACCAGACAGACTCACCCGCTATCGGACCGCCCTGCCACCGGTGAAGACATTGCAGGAAAACGTCGAGGAGATAGCGGGAATCTACCGAGAACTCGGGGCCCCCACGTAGGCTTGGGACCGTGCGGATCAGCATCGCCATTCCAACGTTCCAGGGCGGCCCTCTCCTGGCCGAAGTGCTGGAAGCCATCGATCGCCAGCCTCGCGCCTCCGAGCTGGAGAAGATCGCGATCGACAGCGGCTCGACCGACGGGACGCAGGATCTGCTGGCAGCCCACGGCTTCGCGGTCGAGGGCATCGATCAGGCCGACTTCGATCACGGCCGGACCCGGGACCGCATGATCGGGCGCGCCGAGGGCGACGTCGTCGTGCTGCTGACCCAGGACGCGACTCCCGCCACCGACGATTGGCTGGACGCACTCATATCGGGCTATGAAGATCCCGACGTCGGGGCCGCATACTGTCGCCAGCTGCCTCGTCCCGACTGCAACCCCTTCATTGCTCGCCGGCTCCGAGAATGGACGGCCGGCACGAACACGAAAGTCGTCCAGCAGCCCTGCACCCCCGATGAGTTCGCCTCCCTGGAGCCGATGCAGCGCCTGCAGCGCTGCGCCTACGACAACGTCGCGGGCTCCGTGCGGCGCGCAGCCTGGGCGGCGGTCGGGGGGTTCGGAGAGCGCCCGTTCGGTGAGGATGTCGCGTTCGGCAAGCGCCTGATCCTGTCAGGCTACCGGATCGCCTTCGAGCCCCGTTCGACGGTGATCCACAGCCACAACCGCTCGGCGCGCGAAGAGGGCCGCCGCATCTACTGTGATCATCAGAACCTCCGCGATCTGTTCGGAGTCCATCTGATGAAGACCCACGCGGATTACCGCGCCGCCGTCCGGTGGGGCCAAGAAGAGTATGCCCGCATCGTCGACGACCTGGGCATCGAGGACAGCGATGCGCTGCGCGAGATGCATGAATGGGCACGCGCATACGCGCAGGCGGCGCCACTCGGGATGTTCCTCGGGGCAAGCTCGATCACCCGACCAGCCGACTCCGCGAACGCGCTCTTCCTCGAAGTCGACGCGAGGATGCACCGAGGCATCTGATCCCGACGCCACCTCCTGCCGAGCCACAGCTCCGACATCCCCATCCAGCCCATGGAACCAGACCAAGTCCTGAGGAAGCTCGAAGCCATCGATGAGCGCCTTTCGCGCATCGAGCAGGCTCTCCCCGAAATCGAGTCCTTGCGTTCGGCCCTCCAGCATGAGCGCGACAGCCGCGCGGCTCTCGCCGACCAGACGACATGGCTCATCGAGAACCTCGGTGAAGCGCGTATGCAGCTGCGGCGACTGAGGGAATCGTCGGGCGCATCCTGACCGCAGCCCCGACCGCCCGGAGAGGCCGTGACCGAATCAGTCTACGGCCCCTCGATTGCTTGATTGGCAGCCGCTCCGCGGCTGCGGCAGAGCCCGCGACCCGATTCGGTCACGGACTCCGAGTGCTCGGGAGGTCCCTGTGCCACGGAACGGGCACGGGGAACCCCGCACGGCATCACCCCACGACCTCGGCGTACATCGCGTCCGCCAGCAGGATCCAGCCGAGGTGGTAGGAGCGGCACTCGCCGCAGACGTGGCCACCGTGGAGCGGCCGCTCGTCCGCGCGACCGGTCCACGCACCGAAGTGCATGCGCTTGAGTTCGCCCGAGCCGAGGCCGAGCAGGCCGGTCGAGGACGGGTCGTCGTGTTGGGCTGCGCGCCAGACCGCACCGCGCGCTTCGTCGACGAACTCTGCGTTCGGGAGTTCCGGACGCCGATCGAACCAGCCGAGGCTCTTGGCGATCGCGTCGTGGTAGCGGGAGTCGTCGCCCACGCCGAGCGCAGCCGCGGCGAGCATCATCGGCCCCATCGCGTCCTGGTGGACGGTGTAGACCGGGTAGCGGACGGCCTCGCGACCCGTCTTCACGTGGTAGACCCACCACCACTGCCCGGCCTCGCCCTGGAGCGCGCAGATGCGCTGGGCGCAGCCGGCGGCGCCGGCCGCCGAACGTTCGTCGCCGGTCGCACGCGCGTGCGCCGAGAGACCCATCGTCGGGTAGACCTGCGAGGCGAAGCTGCCCAGGTGGGTGTCCGAACGCAGGCGGATCAGGTTCTTGCGGCGGGTCTTGCGACCGAACGAGAACAGCCGGGTCGCCGGGTCCTGCTGCTCCATCAGCCGTCCAGCGACGCTGGCCGCGAGCTCGCGCTGCCCGTGGACCTCGCAGCCAGCGCGCAGCGCCTCCGAGAGACCGAGGACGAGGCAGCCCATGTCCATGCTGGCGAATCCGAACTCGCGTCGGTCCAGCTCGGCACGCCGATCGACGATCGCACGCGCGAGCGCTTCCGCGCGGTCGTCGCCGCGCTGGATGTGGTTCCAGAGGACGAGCCCCGCATCCCCGAGGCTCGGTGCCCGCGGCGCCCACGCGGCGAGACTCTCGACGACGGGTCCGGTCTCGACTAAATCGCTACGACCGAGCGCGCGCTGTGCGTCGAGGCCGAGCAGGGACATCACCGAGTAGCGCTCGGAGATCCCCTCGTTGCGGAGCTCTTCGGCGCCAGCCCCGGCGAACGCACGGAACGAGAACCAGCGGCCATCGTCGACGAGCATCCGCTCGAGACCGCGCAGCGCGACCGGCACGAACCGATCGCGGAACGTCGCGGTGATGGCCTCCTGCTGCGGGTTCATCGTCTCGGTCCGGCTGATCACGGTCATGCTGGGCGTTCCTCGGTCTCCTCGGGGGAACCGCCCCCCGTCGGAAGACCGAGCTTCTTCGCCAGACGCCGGAGCGACGCGGCCCAGATGGCGCGCGCGGGCCCGGTGTCCGCACGGTGGAAGTACGACCAGCGGATCGGAGGACGGAGGGACCACAGCCAGCCGAGGCGGCTGAGCTCCCCGCGTTTCCGGTATTCATCGGCGGAACGAAGGTCGGAGGTGAAATGCACCCACTTCCGGGGCCACCTCGACGGTCGGACCTCCGGAATCGGTGCTCCGACCACGTCGGCGTAGACCAGGTAGGGGATCGGCACGCCGTTGATGTCCGCGACGGCGTTCTGCCAGTCGCTCCGCCCCACGGTGGGCTCGATCAGCAGGAACCGCCCGTCCCTGGGGTCCCGCTTGTACTCACACGACGCGACGCCGCGCACGCCCGCCGCCGCGAGGAACCCCGCGGTCCGCTCGACCAGCTCGGGAGCCCGCGCGGGTCCGCAGGAGGCGGTCCCGCCGCAGCGCGGCGGCCACTGGCGGATCTTGTGACCGACGAACGAACCCAGCAGACGACCGTCCTGCCCGAGGGCCACGAGGCAGAAGTGGACGTCGGCATCGCTGCCGGGGATGAACTCCTGCACGACCGCGCGCGGCTCGGCGTCGCAGAACCCGCGGTAGGCCGCCATCAGCGACGCCGCGTCCTCGAGCCGCGACGCCTTCTTGGCGCCCGTCGTCGCGAACGCCGGCGACTTGTCCTGGGGCTTCAGGATGCACGGGTAGCGGACCTCCCGGGCCACGCCCTCCATGTCCGCGACGGACTCCACCGCGAACGTCGCCGGCACGGGAACGCCGTGCGCACGCGCCGCGGCGTCGATGCCCTTCTTGCTGAGCAGCTCGTTCACCGCACGGGGGTCGCCGTAAGGGAGACGGTAGATCGCCTCGAGCCGCGCGTGGGCCGCCGTGATCCTCTCGACGGACTCGTCGGTGATCGGCATCAGCACCGGACGGTCGGCGCCGATCTCGGGACCGATCCGAGCCAGGAAGTCGACGAGGTCCTCGCCGATCGGCCTCCGCCACACGCGGCGGACGGCGCACGTCTGGAGTTCCGGCGCGTCGTCGGGCCCGTCGTGCAGCGCATGGACCTCGACCCCGTGCTCCCAGAGGACACGCGCGACCCCGAGACCGTTGAGGTTCAGGGCGGTCAGGAGGACCGGGGTCTTGTGGCGGGCGGACGACACGGTGCTCTTCCTCTATCGTCCATTCCCGGACGGCGCATCACGCAACGTGGATGCCGGTCCCGATTCTCCGCTGCCACGGGCGAAACCGGCCGCCGCGAGCCGCGTCCGCATCGAACCCCGAACCTCCTCCGATCCCATCGTGCCCACACTCGCCATCGCAGCACTCCTGCTCACTTCGCTCGCGCCCGAGACCACGACGGCCGAGCCCATCCGGGTGATGAGCTTCAACATCCGCTACGGCACGGCGAACGACGGGCGGAACCACTGGGCGCGGCGACAGGATCTCGTCGCGGACACGATCGACCGGCATCAGCCGCACGTGCTCGGCGTCCAGGAGGCGCTGGCGTTCCAGCTCCGGTTCCTCGAGGAGGCATTCCCCCACCACCGTCGCATCGGCATCGGGCGCGACGCGGACGGGGGCGGCGAACACGCTGCGCTGTTCGTCGACGAACGCCGGTTCGAGATCGCGGACTCGGGCACGTTCTGGCTCGCGCCGGACTCGGAGACGCCGGGCGCGCGCGGATGGGACGCCGCGCTGCCTCGGGTCTGCACCTGGGCCCGGCTCGTCGATCGGGTCGACGGCACTCCACTCCTCGTGCTCAACGCCCACTTCGACCATCGAGGAGAACGCGCGCGGCTCGAGTCGGCCCGGATGATCGGCTCGCGCGTCCGTGGAGAGCCCGAGACACCGACGCTCGTGCTCGGCGACCTGAACGCCGGCGAGGACTCCGCACCACTCGACGCTCTCCGCGGAGCCGGGCTCGCCGACTCGTTCCGCGCAGCGCACCCGGAAGCCGAGAAGGTCGGCACGTTCGGCGGATTCCGCGGGTCGATCGACGGCGCGAAGATCGACTACGTGCTCGTCAACCGCCGACTCGGCGTCGACAGCGCGTCCATCGACCGCACGCGCTACACGGACCGCGACGCATCCGACCACTACGCGGTCACCGCGACCGTCACCGTTCTCCCGGTCCGCGGAGAACGGCGGTGACGGGACGACTGCGCTACGGGACGTCGAGCTGGTCGGAGAAGTCCTGGTCGGGCGTCTTCTACCCCGAGGGCATGCTCCCCGGAGACTGGCTGACCTACTACGCGTCGCAGTTCGACACGGTCGAGGCGGACGTCACCTACTACCGCGTGCCCGACGCGCGACTCGTCGACGGCTGGCGGGAGAAGACGCCGGACGGCTTCGAGCTCGCCGCGAAGTTCCCGCGCACGATCGTGCACGCCGGCGACGGCGCGCGCCCGAACGGCGCCCGGATCATGGTGCGCGAGGGCGAGGACGACGACACCGGCCGCTTCCTGCGGGCGATGGAACGGCTGGGGCCCCGCTGTGGCCCACTGGTCCTGCAGTTCCCGTACCTGGCGAAGGATGCGTTCGCGAAGCTCGACCCCTTCCTCGACCGGCTCGCGGAGTACCTGGACGGACTGCCGAAGACGTTCCGCTACGCGGTCGAGGTCCGGAACCGCACCTGGCTCGGCGAGCCGCTGCTCGCGCTGCTCCGCGCACGGAACATAGCGCTGGTCCTCGTCGACCTGCTCTACATGCCGCACCCCGCCGAGGTCGCCGAGAAGCTCGACGTCGTGACGGCGGACTTCTGCTACGGGCGGCTGATCGGCGACCGCAAGGCCGTCGACGCGAAGACCGAGACCTTCGACCGGATCGTCATCGACCAGGGCGAACGCCTCGACCGCTGGGCATCCCTGCTCCGGCAGCTGCTGGACGCGGTCCCGGAGGCGTACGTGTACGCGAACAACCACTACGCGGGCCACGGCCCGGCCTCGATCCGCGACTTGGTCGCCAGGGTGAACGGTTGATGCGCAGGTTCTCGGGGGCTGTTCTCGCGTGCGTCGTCGCAGCCTGCACGACCCCGCCCGCCGACGCGCGGCCCGCCTGCGACCTGGTGATCGAGCGTGGCCTCATCGTCGACGGAACCGGCGGAGCGGCATTCGCCGGTGACGTCGTGATCCGAGCGGGGCAGATCGCGGCGCTGACGGACGCGGGCCAGGGCGCCAGCGCGTTCCGGCCTCGCGAGGTCCTCGACGCGACCGGCATGGTGGTCGCGCCCGGCTTCATCGACGTGCACGCGCACGGCGACCCGCTCCGCACGCCGGAGTTCCGCAACTTCGTCACGATGGGAGTGACGACGATCTGCCTCGGGCTCGACGGCTCTTCACCGGCCGGTTCGGAGGACTTCGGCGCCTGGTTCGACGCGGTCGACCGGAGGAGGCCTGCGGTGCACGTCACTGCGTGCATCGGGCACGGCAGCGCCCGCGACCAGGCCGGGATCGGGGCATCCGCGGGCCCGGATGCCGCGGCGATCCAGCGCATGGTCGACCTCGTGGACGCCGCGCTCGACGCCGGCGCCGTCGGCCTGTCGACCGGACTCGAGTACACGCCCGGTCGCTCCGCGGACGCAGCCGAGCTGGCCGCGATCGCAGCCCCGGTCGCCGCACGGCGCGCGTTCATCGCGAGCCACGTGCGGAACGAGGACGACGGGGCTGTCGCAGCCGCGGTCGACGAGCTCCTGGACCAGTGCCGCGCCGCGCCCGGCGCCCGCGCGCACCTGTCCCACGCCAAGGTCGTCCACGCCCACGACCCCGCGCGGGCGGCGGTGATCCTCGATCGGATGGAGAAGGCACGCGCAGAGGGCCTCTCGGTCAGCGCCGACGTCTACCCCTACACCGCGAGCTACACCGGCGTGTCGATCCTGTTCCCGGACTGGGCGCGCCCACCCCTCGGCACGCCTGAGGTCCTCGCCGACCGGCGCGCCGATCTCCTCGACCACCTCCGCCGCCGCGTCGAGTCCAGGAACGGTCCGGCCGCGACGCTGTTCGGCTCGGGCCCGTACGCCGGACGGACGCTGGCCGAGATCGCTTCGACCGAACAGCGGCCGTTCGAGGAAGTCCTCGCCGACCTCGGACCCGACGGCGCGAGTGCCGCCTACTTCGTGATGGACGAGGGCGTGATGGAGGCGCTGTTGACCAGCGAAGGCGCGATGGTCGCGTCCGACGGCAGCCCGACGATGCGGCACCCGCGCGGCCACGGCACGTTCCCGCGGGTGCTGGCCCACCACGTGCGCGAACGCGGTGCGCTGACGCTCGAGGACGCCGTGCACCGGATGACCGGACTCCCGGCCGCGCTGCTGGGGCTCGGCGACCGTGGCACGATCGCCGCCGGAGCCGCGGCCGACCTGGTCGTCTTCGACCCGGAGCGCGTCCAGGACAACGCGACGTTCACCGCGCCCTTCGACCGCGCCACCGGCTTCCGTGCGGTCTTCGTCGCCGGCGAAGCGGTCGTCCGGGACGACGCGCCGACCGGCGCCCGGCCGGGTGGCGTGCTCCGGGCAGCACACGCGCGCGCCGAGGAGGCGCGTCGCTAAGGTTTGCACCCGTGCAAGATCCCTGGGACCTCGACGCTGCGTTCGATCAGGACTACCTGGACTTCTACGCGACCTGCCTCACCGACGAGGTGACGTCGTCGGAGGCGGCGGTCATCGCCGGTCTCCTCGGCGTCGCCGCGGACGAGCGCGTGCTCGACCTCGCGTGCGGCGACGGCCGCATCGCGGTCGACCTGGCGATGCGCGGCTGCCGGGTGACCGGGGTGGACCGATCCACGCTCCTCCTCGACGGAGCGGCACGGCGCGCGCACGCCGCCGGGGTCGAGGTCTCGCTCGTCCGGCAGGACATGCGGCAGCTCGACGTCGGACAGGGCTTCGACGCGGCGCTCTGCTGGTTCACGTCGTTCGGCTACAGCGAGGACGAGGAGCTGAAGCAGGTGCTGCGCGGCCTGCACGCCGCGCTCGCGCCGGGCGGCAGACTGCTCCTCGAGTCGCTGAACGTGTTCCAGGTCGCCTACGAGGGAGCCTCGTGCGAGGTCCTCGAGCTGGGACCGGGCGAGCTGATGGTCGACCGACGCCAATTCGACGCCGAGAGCGGGCGTCAGCACTGTGACCGGACGGTGACCCGCCCAGGCCGCGCGCCGCGATCCCTGTCGTTCTGGGTCCGGCTGTTCACGCCGCCCGAGCTCGGCGCATGGCTCGAAGGAGCAGGCTTCCGCAACGTCGAGTTCTTCGACGGGAGCGGCGAGCCGTTCGAAGCAGACTCCGACCGGCTGATCGCGATCGCGCGGAGAGACGCATGACCACCTCCCCCCACCGCGCGCACTGGGACCTCGATCCGACGGTCACGTTCCTGAACCACGGGTCGTTCGGCGCGACGCCGCGCGTGATCCGCGAGGAGCAGCAGGCGTGGCAGGCGCGCCTCGAGGCGGAGCCGGTCCGCTTCCTGCACCGCGAACTCGAGGGACACCTGGACCGCGCGCGGCACGCGCTCGCACGGTTCCTGAACGCCGACGCCGAAGGCATCGCCTTCGTCCAGAACGCGACGACGGGCGTGAACACGGTGCTGCAGCGCTTGGCCCTCGCCCCTGGCGACGAGGTTCTGTGCACCGACCAGGAGTACAACGCGAGTCGCAACGCGCTCTGTTTCGCCGCCGAGAGAGCCGGGGCCCGGGTCGTCGTCGTCCCGGTCCCGTTCCCGATCGAGGGTCCCGAGCTGGTGGTCCGAGCCGTTCTGGCCGGCGTGACCGAGCGGACGAAGCTCGTCCTCATCGACCACGTGACGTCGCAGACCGGGATGATCCTCCCGGTGGCGGAGCTCGTCGCCGCGCTCGACGCACGCGGGATCGACGTGCTCGTCGACGGAGCCCACGCCCCGGGCCAGCTCGACCTCGATCTGACCGCCCTCGCCGCGCCCTACTACACCGGCAACTGCCACAAGTGGCTGTGCACGCCGAAGGGATCGGCGTTCCTGCACGTGCGCGCCGACCGGCGCGACCTGATCCGCCCGCTCTCCATCAGCCACGGTGCGAACGCGACCCGCACCGACCGATCGCGCTTCCGCGTCGAGCACGACTGGATCGGGACGCTCGATCCGTCGGCCTGGCTGTGCATCCCGGCCGCGATCGAGTTCATGGGTTCGCTGTTCGAGGACGGCTGGAACGGCCTGCGGCGACACAACCACGACCTCGTCGTCCGCGGGCGCAGGCTCCTGCTCGACGCGCTCGGCGTCGAGGCGCCCTGCCCCGAGTCGATGCTCGGCTCGCTGGCGTCGCTGCCGCTGCCGGACGGAGCGGGCACGGAGATCTCACCGCTCGGGCTCGACCCGCTGCACACAGCGCTCTTCGAGCAGGAATCGATCGAAGTCCCCGTCATGCCCTGGCCCAGGCCACCGCATCGGCTGGTCCGCATCTCCGCGCAGGCCTACAACGACCCAGGCCAGTACGAGCGGCTGGCCGCGGCGCTGCCGCGCCTGCTCCGCTCGTGACCCGAGGAAGCCCGGAACCGTGCCCCGCAAGAAAACCCTGCTCGCGTCGAGCCTCGTCCTCGCCGTCCTGCTGATCCCTCTCGGTGAAGGGCCAGCACTCGTGACCGAGCCCTACGTCCAGGCGGTCACCGAGAACTCGGCGATCGTCGCCGTCTGGCTCGGTGACGCCGAGCCCTGCGGCATCCGCGTGCGGTCGTTCGGCGACGATGCCGGACCGTGGGTGCACGAGGCGGACGCCCCGGCGAACGCGCACCACGAGTTCCGGATCACCGGGCTCCAGCCCGCGACGCGCTACGCCTACGAGCTGCGGCGCGCTCTCGACGACTGGGAGGCCGGCGGCTCGTTCAACACGCAGACGACCGACGACCGCGCTCCCACCCACTTCGCGATGCTGGGCGACTCCGGCGGCCAGCCGTGGTGGGTCGACCTGCAGACTGCGCCGCTGTTCCAGCTGACCGGGGCGTCGAGCTGGCTGCCGATCGAGGACGAGCCGCGCGCAGTCGCGACGGTCCTCGCCGCGCTCGACCCGTCGTTCTGCCTGCACATGGGCGACGTGATCTACCCGGCCGGCGAGCACCGCCACTACGGCACCGGGCTGTACGGGCCGTTCGGCGACTGGATGCGCGACCACGCGTTCTACCCCGTCCTCGGCAACCACGACGTCAAGGCAGGGAACGGCGCTCCCTTCGTCGAGCACTTCGCGCTCCCGGTCGAGCCCGGCGAGAGCGAGCGCAACTTCACGTTCCGCGCCGGGCCGGTCCGCTTCGTCGGCCTGGACCTGAACGAGAGGGTCGACGCCGACCACGAGGCCCTGGCCTTCCTCCGCAGGGTCGCCGCCGAGAGCTCCGAGCCCTGGCTCGTCGTCTACAGCCACTTCCCGGTCCAGTCGGCGTACCGCAAGGAGCCGCGCGCGGACCTGGAGACGCACTACCTGCCGCTCTGCCGCGAACTCTGCGTGGACCTCGTCTGCGCGGGGCACGACCACAACTACCAGCGCTTCGGCGGCCCCGACGACACGATCCAGATCGTCACCGGCGGCGGCGGCAAGAGCCTCTACGAGATCCGCTCGGAGCCGGAGGGCCTCGTCGTCGCGGAGTCCGCCTACCACGTCTGCGACGTCACGGTCCACGGCCCGACGCTGCGACTCCAGGCCCACGCGGTCGACGGCTCGATCCTCGACACGTTCGAGATCGATCGCCGTGTCGCGCTCGAGAAGGGCCGCCTAGAGGGCGACCGCGAGCGTCGGGCGCGCGCGCTGCTCGACTGACGGCCCCGCGCTGGACGGGCGCACGCTTCTGCCAACCGAGCTCCGGGCGGATGGAAATTCGAACGTTCGTTTGAAATGATCGTTCGCCCCCAGCCGGTCTCCGAACCGCAAGCCATGGAACCTTCGACCAAGCACCAGATCCTGGACGCGGCCGAGCGCCTGTTCGCCGAGTTCGGCGTCGACGCGACGTCGGTGCGCGCGGTGACGAGCACGGCGGGCGTCCACCTCGCGGCGGTGAACTACCACTTCGGGTCCAAGGATGGGCTCGTCCAGGCGGTGTTCGCGAGGCGTCTGGAGCCGCTGAACGCGGAGCGCCTCGCCGCGCTTGCGGAGCTCCTCCAGCGCTGTCCGGAGCCCGATCTCGACGACTTGCTGCGGGCGCTGTTCGAGCCGGCTCTGCGCATGGCCGACCAGCCGGGCGGCACCGACTTCCTGCGGCTGCTCGGCCGCCTCCACACCGATCCGGAGGCTTTCGGCACGCTGGGTTCGGTGCTCGAGCTGTTCGGCGAGGTGCGTGCGCGGTTCGTCCCCCAACTCACCCGCTGTCTCCCCGAGCTCGCGCACGACGAGCTGTGCTGGCGGCTTCACCTCACGATGGGCGCGATGGCGAACGCGATGACCAGCCGCGCCGTGCTCCGCTGGATGTCGGACGGCGCCGCCGGCGACGAAGGGGCCGTCGACGTCGCCGACCACCTGATCCGCTTCGTCGGCGCAGGCCTTCGCGGCGCGCCGGCCGCGAAGGCCGACCCGGAGATCTGACCGTCGCTTCCTGGAGCCGAGAAACGATGCACCTTCGCCCACTGGCCGCCCTCGTCACCGCGCTCGGATGCGCGGCGTGCACGGCCGTCCCCGAGCCCACCCCTCGCGACCTGGAGCCGGGTGCGCCGCCGGAGCTCGGCCCGGGTGCTTCCCCACGCGCCTCGTGGTGGCGGGACTTCGGCTCTGCGGCGCTGGACGAGACCGTCGAGCAGGCACTCGCGCACAACCAGGACATCGATGCGGCGCTCGCACGCCTCGACGCGGCCGCCGCGCGAGCGAGGCTGGCCGGCTCCGAGCTCTGGCCGACGCTGGAGGCGGGACCGGACCTGCGGCGCCAGCGGCTCAACTTCATCGGTCTGCCGATCCCAGGCTCCAGCGGCGTGACGAGCGTGACGACGAGCCAGTTCGCCGCGTCGCTGAACCTGAGCTGGGAAGTCGACCTCTGGGGCCGCGTCCGCGCAGCGACCGCCGCCGCCGAGGCCGATCTCGCCGCCGCCGCCGAGGACTTCCGCGGCGTCCAGCTCTCGCTGGCAGCACGGACCGCACGGGCGTGGTTCGCGTGCATCGAGGCGAGACAGCAGCTGGAGCTCGCCGAAGCGACGGCCGCGAGCTTCGCGCGCACCGAGGAGATGGTCCGGGAACGCTTCGAGCGCGGCGTCCGGCCCGCGCTCGACTTCCGCCTCGCCCGCTCCGACCACCAGGAGGCACTCGCCCTCGTCGAAGTCCGCCGACGGCAGCTCGACGACCTGACGCGACAGCTCGAGGTCCTGACCGGGCGCTACCCGGGGTCCGCGCTCGAGCCGGCCGCCGAACTCCCCGCACTGCCCGGACCGGTCCCCGGCGGTCTGTCTGCCGAGCTCGTGCGGAGGCGCCCCGACCTCGCGGCCGCAGAGCACCGTCTCGCGGCCACCGACGCACGACTCGCTTCCTCCCGCGCGAACCTCTATCCGCGCATCGCGCTGACCTCCTCGGCCGGGACGTCGAGCAACGACCTCGCCGATCTCGGCGACCTCGACTTCCGCGTGTGGTCGGTGGGCGCGAACCTCTTCGCACCGATCTTCGAGGGCGGTCGCATCCGCGCCGGCATCGACGAGGCCGACGCACGCCGCCGCGAGGCGCTCGCGCTGTTCGGCACGACCGCGCTGCAGGCCTACCGCGAGGTCGAGACCGCACTCGCCGCCACGTCGATCCTCGACGCCGAGTGGGAGCGTCGCGTCGCAGCGGTCGACGAGGCCGACGCGGCACGCGGGCTGTCCGAGGACCGCTACGCACGCGGACTCGTTCCGATCGACACGCTGCTGAACGCGCAGCGCCGCGCGCTCGCCGCGCGCACCCAGTTCCTCTCCGTCTCCCGGCAACGCCTCGACAACCGCGTCCAGCTGATCCTCTCCCTGGGGGGCGGCTTCGACGACGAGGGCATCGCCGCACCCGCCTCCACCACCCGCCCATGATCTCCTTCCTCCGCGTCCTCCTGCGGATCCTGCTGCCGCTCCTCGTGCTCGGCGCGGGCGCCGCCGCTGCCGTCGCCCTCGCCAAGTCCCGAGAAGAGGCTCCGACCGTCGCGCCGCCGCGCGCGATCCCGCGCGTCCGCGCCGTCGTCGCCGAGCCGGTCACCTGGCAGGCACGCATCCGGACGACCGGCACCGTTCGTCCGGCAGTCGAGAGCGACGTCACGTCCGAGGTCGCAGCCCGCGTGGTCGAGGTCGCGCTGGCAGAGGGCTCGTTCTTCACGGCGGGCGACGTGCTCGCCCGCTTCGACCCGAGCGACTACGAGCTCGCGGTCGTCCAGGCCACCGCCGAGGTCGCCCAGGCGGCGCTCGCCGTCGAGCTCCAGCGGGAGGAGAGCGAGGCCGCGCTCCGCGAATGGCAGGCGATGCAGCGCCCCGGCGAGCCGACCGACCTCGTGCTGCGGAAGCCGCAGCTCGCCGAGGCCGCGGCCCGTCTGGAGGCAGCGTCCGCGCGCCTCGAGGCCGCGCGCCGCGACGTCGAGCGCTGCGTGATCCGCGCGCCCTACGACGGGCGCGTGCTGTCGAAGTTCGTCGACCTCGGCCAGTATGTCGGCCGCAACGCGCGCGTCGCTCGGGTCTACGCGACCGCGGCCGCCGAGGTCCGCCTGCCGATCCCGGACTCGGAGCTCGCGTTCTTGGACATCGGGGTCGTCCAGGCGGACGGCATCGCCGAGGGTGCGCCCGAAGTCACGCTGTCCGCCGAGTTCGCCGGCAGGCAGCGTTCCTGGAAGGGGCGCGTCGTCCGCACCGAGGGTGAGCTGGACGGTCAGAGCCGGATGGTCCGACTGGTCGCGCACGTCGATGCGCCCTACGCCGCGGCGGGGCCGGAGGACGTGCCGATGGTCGCGAACCTCTTCGTGACCGCCGAGATCCTGGGCCCGACCTACAGCAACGTTTTCGTGCTCCCGCGCCGGGTGCTGCGCGGGCAGGACCAGGTCCTCGTCATCGACGGGGACGACCGCCTCCACAGCCGCTCCGTCGACATCCTTCGGACCGAGCGCGAGTCGATCATCGTCGCCACAGGCCTCGAAGCCGGCGAACGCGTGTGCTCGACGCCGCTCGAGGCGGTGGTCGAAGGCATGTCGGTCCGCGTCGCGACGGAGGAAGGTCGATGAGCGTCGTCGCGTGGTTCGCGCGCAACCCGGTCGCGTCGAACCTGCTGATGCTCTGCGTGGTCGGGACGGGGTTCCTGACCCTGCCCCGGATCAAGCGCGAGATCTTCCCCGAGTTCTCGATCGACACGATCTCGGTCGCCGTCGCCTATCCAGGCGCGTCACCCGAGGAGGTCGAGGAGTCCATCTGCATCAAGGTGGAGGAAGAGGTCGAGGGCGTCGACGGCGTGGAGCGCGTGTCCTCGACCGCGTCCGAGGGCGGCGGACTGGTGCTGGTCGAACTGCTCGACGACGCCGACAACCAGAAGGTCCTCGACGACATCAAGTCCCGGATCGACGCCATCGAGACGTTCCCGGACGAGGCCGAGGAGCCGGTCGTGCGCGAACTGTCGTTCCGTCGACAGGTGCTGAACATCGCGGTCTCCGGCGATCTCGACGAGCGGTCGCTGAAGGAGACCGCGGAGCTGGTGCGCGACAGGGTGACCAACCTGCCCGGGATCACGCAGGCGGACGTCGTCAGCACGCGCCCCTACGAGATCGCGGTCGAGGTGTCCGAGGACGCGTTGCGCCGTCACGGGCTCCGTTTCGATGACGTGGCCCAGGCGATCCGGCAGGGTTCGATCGACCTGCCCGGCGGCTCGGTGAAGACGAGTTCGGGCGAGATCCTGCTCCGCGCGAGGGGCCAGGCCTACGTCGGAAGGGACTTCGAGGACCTGGTCGTGCTCCGCCGTCCGGACGGCACCCGCGTGCTGGTCCGCGACGTGGCCACGGTGCGCGACGCGTTCGCCGACTCGGACCAGGCGGCACGCTTCGACGGCCGGCCCGCAGCGCTGGTCCAGGTGTTCCGCATCGGGGACCAGGACGCGCTGGCGATCTCGGACAGCGTCAACCAGTTCTGCGCGGACGCCGCCTCCTGGCTGCCCGAAGGCGTGACGGTGACGCCCTGGCTCGACCAGGCCGAGCTGTTGCGCAGCCGCCAGGAGCTCCTGGTCCGGAACGGTCTCCAGGGCTTCCTGCTGGTGTTCCTGGTGCTCGCGCTCTTCCTCCGGTTCGAGCTCGCGATCTGGGTCAGCGTCGGCATCCCGATCTCCTTCCTCGGCACGCTCGCGCTGATGCCGTGGATGGACGTGTCGATCAACATGCTGTCGCTGTTCGCGTTCATCGTCGTGCTCGGCATCGTCGTCGACGACGCGATCGTGGTCGGCGAGAACGTGTTCTCACACCTGCAGCGCGGCAAGTCAGGGCTGCAGGCCGCGATCGAAGGCACGCAGGAGGTCGCGATTCCCGTGACCTTCGCGATCCTGACGACGATCGCGGCGTTCCTCCCCCTCCTCAACGTGCCGGGAAACACGGGACCGTTCTGGGCGGTCATCGGCCTCGCGGTGATCCCGACGCTCGGGTGGTCGATGGTCGAGTCGAAGCTGATCCTGCCAGCACACCTCCGGCACATCGATCCGAAGAAGCTCGACGCACGACGTGGGATCTCCGGCCTGTGGCGGCGTTTCCAGAGCCTGTTCGCCGACACGCTCGAGGCGTTCGCCGTCCGCCTCTACCGGCCGTCGCTCGAGTTCGCTCTGCGCAATCGCTACCTGACGGTCGCGGCGATGGTGACGCTGCTGATGCTTACCGGCGGTGCGGTCGCGGGTGGCTACGTGCGCTTCGTGTTCTTCCCGCCGGTCGACGGCGACAACGTGGTCGCCACGCTGACGATGCCGCAGGGCACCCCGGTCGACGTGACGCGCGCGGCCGTCCAGCGCATGGAAGCCGCCGCGCTGAAGCTCCGCGACGAGCTCGCGGCGAAGGCGCCGGAGGGTTCCGCCCCGCCGATCCGCCACGTTCTGACGGCGATCGGTGAGCAGCCGTACCGCAAGGTCCAGGAGGAGGGCGGCGGCAGGGTCGTGGCCCAGGGCTACAGCGGCAGCCACTTCGGTGAGGTCAACATCCAGCTCGCCCCGTCC
>JAQCBR010000095.1 GCA_027621295.1 Planctomycetota bacterium | reverse complement strand
GGGTGGGAGGGGATCGCAGGGGCACGGCGCGCAACGCTGGCGTTCCCGGATCGACCGTCGATCGTGTAGTCTGCCGGCACTCCGAGCCATGCAAATCTCCCTCCGCCTACCTGCTCTCGCGCTCGCCGCCCTCGTCGCCGCGCACCCGATCACGGCCCAGCAAGACAAGTCGAAGCCGTGGTACGCGATGGACTACGGTCCGTGCCTCGCGACCTCTCTCGAGTGCTTCACGCCCGACAACGTCGCGCTGAAGGGCCGGGCCGTCTTCCTCGGCGACGACGCCGGGGTGATCTTCGACACCGAACTGCTCCGCGTCGCGACCGCCTGGGCCGGTGGGCAGCTGGAGCTGCGCGGCACGCCGTTCGACGGCGGCCACGGTCCGATCCCGCGGACCCGCGGCCGCGAGGTCCTGTCGACGCCCGTCGCGCCCGGCTGGGCGAAGGACGGCTCCTTCGACGATCCGCGCGAGATTCCGTTCGGCACACTGCCGAAGGACCACGGTCGGTTCCTGGGGCTCTACTACCACGGCGATGACGTGGTCCTCCGCTACGACGTCGGCGGCCGGGAGGTCCACGAAGGCTTCGAGCCACTGCGCGCCGGCAACGACGTGACGATCGGTCTCTACCGGAATCTGCTCGTCGGTCCGGGCGCGGCCCGGACCGCGGTGCTCGCCGATCTGCCGGCGGACGGTGCCATCGAGGTCGACGCGTCCGGCGGCGGGCTGCCGCTCGAGGTCGTCCGCTGGAAGGCCCGCGAGGGTGGTGAGGACGCTCCCGCGCACATCACGACCTTCCTCGTGCTCGCTGGCGACGCGAAGCTCGCGCGCGACGGAGGCCGGGTCCACCTCGAGATCGGCGCTTCGGAACAGGCGCAGGACGTCCGCGTCGCGATGTGGACGACGATCGAAGGGGACGGCATCGACGAGATCGCGCTCGACGGCGAGACCGTCGATCTCGCGGCGATGACGAAGGGCGGCGCGCGTCGCTATCCGGAGACGCTGAAGACCGAAGGCTCGATGGGAACGGGTGACGGACCGTTCGTCGTCGACACGATCACGGTGCCTTCGTCGAACCCCTGGAACTCGAGGCTCCGATTCGGCGCGTTCGACTTCGTCGATGCCGACACGGCCGCTCTGTCGACGTGGAACGGCGACGTATGGCTGGTGTCCGGCCTCGCCTCCGAGGGCCTCGGCGAGCTGACGTGGTCGCGCTTCTGCACCGGGCTCCACGACCCGCTCGGACTCAAGGTCGTCGACGGCGTGATCTACACGCACGGTCGCGACGGGATCTACCGTCTGCACGACCAGAACGGCGACGGCGAGTGTGACTACGTGGAGACCTTCAACAACGACGTGATGATCACGAAGGGCTTCCACGAGTTCGCGTTCGACCTGCAGACCGACGCGGAGGGCAACTTCTACTTCGCGAAGGGTGGGCCGGTGAACCCGGGAGGCCGCGGGTTCCAGCAGATCGTCCCGCACCACGGCTGCGTGGTGAAGGTGTCGAAGGATGGCTCGACGCTCGAGGTCGTGGCGACCGGCGTCCGCGCTCCGAACGGCATCGGCGTGTCGCCGACCGGTGTGATCACCTCGGGCGACAACCAGGGCACGTGGATGCCGGCCTGCCGCCTGAACACCACGCAGAACGGCACGTTCTGGGGCTGCACCGACCTTGCTCAGACCGACCCGCGCCCGACGACCTACGACGAACCGATCTGCTGGATGCCGATGTCGGTCGACAACTCGTCCGGCGGCCAGGTCTGGGTTCCGGAAGGGACGTGGGGACCGCTCGCGGGCTCGCTGCTCCACCAGAGCTACGGCCAGTGCAACGTCTACCTGGTCCTCCAGCAGGAGCAGGCCGGCCGCGTCCAGGGCGGGGTCGTCCGCATCCCGGCCGACTTCGCGTCGAGCCAGATGCGCGGGCGCTTCCACGGGGACGCGCTCTACACGGTCGGCTTCAAGGGCTGGCAGACGCGCGCCGCGCAGGACACCGCTTTCCAGCGCGTGCGGATGCAGGATGCTCCGCTGCGGATGCCGGTCGGCATGGAGGTCGGCGACGGCAAGATCCAGCTGACGTTCAGCGATGTGCTCGATCCCGAGACCGCCAACGATCCGGAGAGCTACGAGATCGAGATCTGGAACTACCTCTGGTGCGAGGCCTACGGCTCCCCGGAGTACAAGCCGAGCGAGCCGGAGAAGAAGGTGCGTGAGGGCGAGAAGAACCGCGACGTCCTCACCGTCACCGGCGCGACGCTCGGCGCCGACGGGAAGACGGTGACCCTGACGGTCGATGGCCTCCAGAAGGTGATGCAGACGCGGATCGCGTACAGCGTCGACTCGGCGGACGGCAAGATCGTCGAGGGCGAGATCCACGGCACGATCCACTTCCTGCCCGAGACCCGATGAGTTCGAAGCGATGCGCTGCGATGCCGAGCGTGTCCTCGCGGCTCGGCCGCGTGGCGGCGCTCGTGGTGCTGGTCCTCGGCACCAGCGCCTGGTCGTCGGCGGGCGGGAACGAGGTCGCTCGCTCGGCGCCGCGCGCGGAGGATGCGCCCGGCCTCGCTCTCGAGATCAGGCCTGCTCGCCAGGCCGACGGTGCGCTCGCGGCGGACGCGCTGGTTGCACGCACGCTCGCACTCCACGTCGCGCGCGGGGAGCCGGCGACGCCGTTCGTCGCGCCGGGCCCGTTCACCGCGACCTGGACCGGGGCGCTGGACGTGCCGCAGCGGGACGACTACGCGTTCTCCGCCGAGGGTCGGGGATCGTTCACGCTCGAGGTGGACGGTGAGGTCGTGCTCGATGGCTCGCTCTCCGATGGCGCCTCTCTCGCCGGAGAGAAGGTCAGGCTGAAGAAGGGGCTACGTTCCATCGTCGCGCGCTACCGCACGCCGCTGTCGGGCGCTGGGTCCCTCCGGGTCTCCTGGTCGAGCCGCAAGTTCGCGTCGGAGTCGATTCCGCCGACGGTCCTCTTCCACGACCCAGCGGCAGGTGTCGGCGTCGCGGCGGGCGAGCAGCGGCGGCGCGGCCGCATGCTCCTCGCGACGCAGCGGTGCACCGCGTGCCACGAGTCCTCGGCGACGGGTATGCCCGAACTCGCGATGCGCGGGCCGTCGCTCACGGAAGCGGGGGCACGTCTGACGCCGGCGTTCCTGACCGCGTGGATCGACGCGCCGCACGCGCTCCGGTCCGGCGCACGGATGCCCGACGTGCTGCCCTCGGACCCGGCCGCGCGCGCCGCGGACGTCGCGGACCTCGCGGCGTTCCTCACCGGTCTCGGCGCGGACGGGCAGCCCCGGGCGAGCGGCGGCGGGGACCCGCGGATCGGCGCTCGCCTCTATGGTGACCTCGGCTGCTTCTCCTGCCACGCGCTCGACGCGAGCGACGACGGCGCGTGGATCAGCCTCGCGAACGCCGCTCACAAGTTCCGTCCGGGCGCGCTCGCGGACTTCCTGATGGCGCCCGGACGTCACGATCCCTGGATCCGCATGCCGGACCTGAAGCTCAGCGCGGAGGAGGCCGGCCATCTGGAGAGCTTCCTGCGCGAGCAGGGAGGCGAGGCGCGGGCGACCCCGCAGCTGGGCGACGCCGCCCGAGGAGCTGCGCGTTTCGTCGAGCTCGGTTGTGCCCGCTGCCACGATGCGGGAGGTGAGTCCGGGCCGGCATCCATTCCGCTCGACGAGCTCTTGGACCGCGGCGACTTCAGCCGGGGCTGCATGGCCGACGAGCCGGCGGCCGGCGGCGGCGCGCCGACGTTCCGCCTCGACGACGGCGAGCGAGCCGCGCTCCGTGCCTTCGCGGCCGAGGTCGGCGGATCGCTCGGGCGGGACAGTGCTGCCGACTTCGCGTCACGCCAGGTCGAGGAGCGCCGCTGCGTGTCGTGTCACGTCATGGACGGCCGGACCGCCACCTGGGTGACGCGTGAGCCGGACCTGACCGCGCTCCGTCCCGCGGAGCGCCCGGCGCACGGTGACGGGCACGTCGAGGTCGCGCAGCTGCGCCCGGCGCTGACGCTGGTCGGCGAGAAGCTGCGGCTCGACTGGCTGCGTGGCTTCCTCGCCGGGGAGATCGCATCGCCGCGTCCGTGGCTGCACGCGCGGATGCCGCGCCTCCATCCGGCGGTCGCTTCCGGCCTCGCGGTCGGGCTCGCCGCGCAGCACGGCTTCGGCGACGACGAGGCGCCGCCGTCCGTCGACGCGGAGCGCGTCGCGACCGGACGATCGCTGATCGTGCAGGAGGGTGGCTTCGGCTGCGTGACCTGCCACGCGGTCGGTGCCCAGCAGCCGAAGGCTCTGTTCGAGGTCCAGGGCATCAATCTCGCCGAGGTCGGCGAGCGACTCCGCTCCGGCTGGTACCGGGCGTGGATGCTCGATCCGCCGCGGTTCGAGGCGGCCGCGAAGATGCCGAAGTACGCGGACGAATCGGGCCGGACCGCGCTGCCGCCCTACGGCGGTGACGCGCGCGCCCAGTTCGACGCGATCTGGCACTTCGTCCACGGGGCCGAGGAGCTGCGCTGAACCGCGGCTGCGGTTGGACACGATGACCGCGTCTGCGCCTCGCCCCGGCGGAGTCCCGCACACTCCGCCGGCGACGCCGTCCGAGCGGGTCGCGTGGTGTCTGTTCGACTTCGCGAACAGCGCGTTCAGCACGATCGTCGTCACCTTCGTCTACGCGGTCTACTTCCAGAACGTGCTGGTCGGCGACGCGGGACGTGGCGATGTGCTGTGGGGGAATGCGCTGACGGTTTCGGGGCTCGCGATCGCCGTGCTGTCGCCGTGGCTCGGTGCCGCAGCAGACATGCGTCGCGGGCGTAAGCGGCGCTTCCTGATCGGCTTCAGCCTCACCGCCATCCTCTGCACGGCAGCGCTCGTGATGCCGCACGCGGCGGACGGCGCGAGCCATGCCACGGTCGGCGCGGTCTGGACGGCGCTCGTGCTGTTCACGGTGGCCAACGTCGCCTTCGAGCTGGCGTTCGTGTTCTACAATGCGTTCCTGCCGGAGCTCGCGTCGGCCGACGTCCTCGGGCGGCTGTCGGGCAAGGCCTGGGCACTCGGCTTCGTCGGCGGCCTGGCCTGCCTCGTGCTGGGTCTCGGGTTCGTCGGTCTGGACGACGGCCAGGGTGGCTTCCTGCTCGGTCCGTGGCTGTCTACCGATGAGCAGTTCCACGTGCGGGCGACCAATCTGCTCGTCGCCGGCTGGTTCCTGGTCTTCGGGATGCCGATGTTCTTCGCGGTCCGCGATCGCGGTGGCGCCGCCGAGGGCGATGGCCGGACGATCCGCGACGTGTTCGGCGAGGTGGTCGCGACCGTCCGCTCGCTCCCCGCTTACCCCGACCTGCTCCGGTTCCTGATCGCGCGACTGTTCTACAACGACGCGGTGATCGCGACGGTCGGGCTCGCGGCGCTCTACATGGACCGCACGCTCGGTATGCCGATGGGCGACATCATGGTCGTCGCGGTCTGGCTGAACATCGCCGCGGCGCTCGGTGCGTTCGGGCTCGGCTACGTCGACGACCGCATGGGGGCCAAGACCGCGATCTACATCAGCCTCGTGCTGCTGATCGCCGGTTCGGCGCTCGCGATCGCGGTGCCGACGGTGTCCGCGTTCTGGGTCGCCTCGACCCTCGTCGGTCTGGGGCTCGGCCCGAACCAGTCGGCGAGCCGGAGTCTCCTCGCGAGGTTCGCGCCCGCGGGCCGCGCGACGGAGTTCTACGGGCTCTACGCGTTGTCCGGAAAGGCGACGACGTGGCTCGGCCCTCTCCTGTTCAGCGTGGTCGTGTCCTGGACCGGGAGCCAGCGGCTCGGACTCCTGCCGATCCTCGGGATGCTGGTGCTGGGATTCGTGCTGTTGCGGGGCTGCGACGAGGCGCGTGGTCAACGAGTCGCGCAGGGCGGGTGATCGATGGTCGACGGCCTGCTCGGACTCCTGGAACGGGTCGCCGCGATGCCTGTGGGACAGCCCTTCGTCGGCGGCCGGAGCGGCACGCTCGACGGACCGGGGTTCGCGGCCCGCGCGCGCGAGCTCGCTGCGGGCATGCGGGCAGCCGGCGGCGCGCCCGGCGATCGCGTCGTCGGCTGTCTCGAGCACGATGTCGATCTCGCGGTGTTCCCGTTCGCGTGTGCATGGCTGGGCGCGCTGTCGGTGCTCGTGAACCCGCGGCTCAAGATCGACCAGGTCCGCCACATCATCGGCGACGCCGACCCGGCGCTCGTGCTGCTCAGCCCGGCGCGCCGCACCGGGCTCGGGCTGCGTGCGGCTCCGGATCTCGCGGGCGCGGTCCCGCTCCGGACCATCGGTCCGGTCGACGGCTTCGAGCCGCTGGACCTGGAGGCTCCCCGACCCGAGCCGGTGCCTGATGCCAGCGGGCCGACGACGATCCTCTACACCAGCGGGTCGACCGGGCAGGCGAAGGGCATCGTGCAGTCCGGGCGAAGCCTCGCGGACGGCGCCCGGATCGTTGCCGGCTACCTCGGCCTCACGTCGTCCGACCACGTGCTGGGCGTGCTGCCGCTGTCGTTCGACTACGGGCTGAACCAGGTCCTCGCGGCCGCACACTCGGGGTGCCGCCTCACGCTTCTGTCCTACCTGTTCGCCGCCGACGTCGCCAAGAAGCTCCGCGACCTCGCGTGCACGGGGCTCGCCGGCGTGCCCGAACTCTGGGTGGACGTGGTCGACGCGCTGGAGAACGGAGTGGTCGAAGCGTCCGGTCTGCGCGCGCTCCGCTACGTGACCAACAGCGGGGGCCGCCTGCCCGAGCGGGTGATCCAGCACTTCGACACCCATCTGCCCTGGGTCGACGTGTTCAGCATGTACGGCCTGACGGAGGCGTTCCGCTCCAGCTTCGTGCCGCCGGCCGAGCTGCGGCGCGGCCGCCGTGGGATCGGTTTCGCGATGCCCGGCGTCGTGCTCGACGTCGTGGACCTCGCGACCGGTCGCCCCTGCGCGCCGGGCGAGGTCGGTGAGCTCGTGCATCGTGGTGCCTGCGTGGCCGAGGGCTACTGGCAGAAGCCCGAGCTCACCGTGCATCGCTTCCGGCCGGACGAGACCGGGCTCGGGCCTCGCGCCGTCCACTCGGGGGACCTCGCGCGGAGGGACGCAGACGGCTACCTCGAGCTGCTCGGTCGCGCCGACGAACAGCTGAAGATCGGCGGCTATCGCGTCTCGCCGGACGAGGTGGTCGATGTGGTCCGCGCGGTGGACGGCGTGGTGTCCGCAGCGGCCGTCGGCGTGATGGCCGGGTTGGACGGGCTGCCGCAGCTCTGCGTGCTGGTCCAGGGAGCGGTGGACGGTGCTTCGGTGGTCGCTGCTTGCCGCAGCGCGCTCCCGCCGTGGATGGTGCCGGCGAGGGTCTCGGTCCAGGCGGGGCCTCTGCCCCTCGGGCCGAACGGCAAGGTCGACCTCGCGGCAGTTCGGGGCGCGTTCGTGGAGGGGGATTGAACGATGGCGTGGACTTCCGATCACAGGATGCACGTGGCGAGCCTGCTCGGCCGATACCGGCAGCGGTACCCCGGCGAATGCGACGTCGCGGATCGCATCGAGGAGCTGTGCGCCGCGCGCGCGGACTGCCTGATGCGCACCTGCTTCGAGCCGGGCCACGTGACCGGCTCTGCGTGGATCGTCAGCCTCGACGGGAGCCGATGCCTGTTGACGCACCACAAGAAACTCGACCGCTGGCTCCAGCTCGGCGGGCACGCGGACGGCGAGACCCACGTCGAAGCCGTCGCGCTCCGGGAGGCCGAGGAGGAATCGGGCATCCAGCGGTTCCTGATGCCGCCCTGGCGCGGCGAGCTCGTGCCGCTCGACCTGGACGTGCACGTGATCCCGGCCAGGGGCGCGGAGCCGGCGCACGAGCACCACGACTTCCGGTTCCTCCTCGTCGCAGATGCGTCCCTGCCGATCCAGATCAGCGAGGAGTCGAACGACGTGCGCTGGGTCGACGTGTCGCGCCTGCAGGACTTCACCGACGAGGAGAGCGTGCTGCGTCTCGCCCGGAAGGTGGAGGCGATGTATCGGTCGAGCTGAGCTCGGCGGCGGCCAGGGATCGGAAGCGGAGAAGTTCGGTCTCGTGCGCGGGGTCCGTGGAGAGGTTCCGCCACTCGTAGCGGTCGTCGACGATGTCGTAGAGCTCCTCGCCGCCGTCCGCGTAGCGGATGTAGCGCGAGCGGCGGTCGCTGAGCGCGAAGCTCTCTGCCTGGCCGAGCTGTGTCCGGACCACCTGGTTCCAGTCGTTGCGCTCCGGGGCCGCCAGCAGCGGGACGAGGCTCCGTCCGTCGACGCCCGGCTTGGCCGGCACGCCGCACAGCTCGGTCAGCGTCGGGAACAGGTCGAGCAGGCTGACCGGTGCGTCGCACCTCCCGCCGGGACTCGTGCCGTCGACGAGCCCGGGTGCCCCACGCGGCACGCGCACGAGCAGCGGAACCCGCGCGCACGCGCGCCAGCCGGTGAACTTCTGCCAGTGCTCCTTCTCGCCGAGGTGCCAGCCGTGATCACTCGTGACGATGACGATCGTCGAGTCCCGATGGGGTCCCTGGTCGAGCGCGGCGAGGATCTCTCCGACCATCGCGTCGGCGAACGTGATCGACGCGAGGTAGGCGGCCACGCCGCTCTTCCACAGCTCGTGTTCTCGGATGTGGGGCAGGTAGCGGTTGCGCGCGATCCGCTGTCCGGCCTCGGGCACGTCGTCGAGGTCGTCGGCGCGGTAGCCGGGCGGGAGCTCGACGCGGTCGGCCGAGAAACGCGCGAAGTCCTCGGTCGGTAGGAACCACGGCTCGTGGGGTCGGTAGATGCCTGCTGCGCGGAAGAACGGTCGGTCGTGCTCACGGGCCAGCTCGCGCGCGGCCCAGCGGGCCACGAGCACGTCGCCGCCGTACTCGTCCCGCGTCGCCTCGACGGGGCCCCAGTCGGCTTCGACGTACATCCAGGGCTCGTGGGGCAGCGCGGCGGGTCGACTCGCGGGCTGCATCGTGCGCGGGAACGGGTTCTCGCGCGCGAGGGAAGGGAAGTAGTCGTCCCAGCTCCGCGCATCGACCACGTAGTGGAGGAGCTTCCCGCCTCCGGCGGCATGGTAGCCGTGGGTCGAGAAGTGGCGCGGCATCAGCACTTCGTCGGGCACGACTTCGCGCATCACCTGCTGGTTGCGGATCAGCCCGGTCTTCCAGGGGGCTCGCCCGGTGAAGAGCGCGGTGCGCGACGGATTGCACGCGGGCGCCGGGCAGTAGGCGTTCGTGAACAGCACGCCGCTCGCCGCGAGCGCGTCGAGGTGTGGAGTCTCCGCCTGGGGGTGACCGCCGAGGCAGCCGATCCAGTCGTTGAGGTCGTCGACGACGACGAGCAGGACGTTGGGAGGTCGGCCCTCGACGGGCTGGCCGGGCGACTGCGCAGTCGTGCCCGTCGCCAGCGTCGCGACGAGGAGTGCAGGGATCAGGCCGGCGGTGATCCCGAGGACCAGGAACCGTGCGATGTTCATCGGGGATCTCCGACTCATGCGGTTCCGCGAGCCTCGTCGCGACCCTTGCCGTGGGGATGCGCCCGGTCGTAGACCTCCCGCAGGCGGGGCATCGACACGTGCGTGTAGATCTCGGTCGTCACGAGGTTCGCGTGGCCGAGGAGCTCCTGCACCGCGCGGAGATCGGCACCGTGGTCGAGCAGGTGGGTGGCGAAGGAGTGGCGCAGCGTGTGCGGGGTCAGATGCTTGTCGATGCCCGCGCGGCGCGCGTGCCGCGTCACGGCTTCGAGCATCCAGCGTGAGGACAGCGGCCGGCCGAGCCGGTTGAGGAACAGGTGACCCGGGTCCGAGACGCCTCGATCCCGCAGGTGCTGGTCGCGCAGCGGCAGGTGAGCTTCGATCGCCGATCGCGCGGCGCCGCCCAGCAGGCACAGTCGCTCCTTGCGGCCCTTGCCGAACACGCGGACGACTCCTTCGTCGAGCTCGATCTCGCGGAGCCGCGTCGACTGGGCCTCGGCGACACGGGCTCCGGTCGAATACAGGAACTCGAGCAGCGCGCGGTCCCGGGTTCCGTAGAAGTCCGGCTCGAAGTCCGCGCCGAGGAGCCGCGTCACCTCGCTCTCGGTCATGAACTTGGGGATGCGGCGGGGCGCCTTGGGCCCTTTCACGAGGCGCGCCGGGTCCGAGGTCCCACCGCGGTGATCGCGGAGGTAGCGGAAGAACGCGCGGAGCGAGGCCAGCTTCCTCTGGATGCTGGTTGCCACGAGGCCCCGCTGCTCGAGCTCGACGAGGTAGCGGCGCAGGTCTCTGCGCCCCGGTTCGTGCTCGGCGTCGCCGAACCACTCGAGGAACTGGTCGACGTCCCGCCCGTACGCCTTGACGGTGTGCGGCGATGCCCTGCGCACGTCGCGCAGGTGTTCGACGAAGCTCTGGCGATGTCTCGCGAGCAGCTGTCCGGCCGACGGCATGGACCGGAAGCGTAGCCACCGGGGCGCGCGCTCGGCATCGGTGTCTTCGCGGCGGGCGTGCGGCTACGATCCCGAGCCGTGACCTCGGGCTCGGCGCATCGCGAGATCGGCATCCATCGGCTCGGCGCCGAGCAGGTCCTGGCGTTCCGCGAACAGGGGTTCACCGGGCCGATCCCGGTGTTCGACCGAGCGCGGGTCGAGGAGCTCCGGGACGCGGTCGATCGGATCGTCGCGGAACCCGAGCGCTACCGGCCACAGCTGTACGAGATCGAGGCGGCGTGGACCGAGCGGCCCGACCAGGTCGTCTGTCACTTCCTCGGGGGATGGCGCTGCGACGCGGCGCTGCGGCGCGCGGTGTTCGACCTCGCGGCCACCGTTCCCTGCGCCCAGGTCCTCGGCGTGGAGCGGCTCCGCTTCTGGCACGACCAGGTGTTCCACAAGCCTGCGCACCACCCCGGCGTCGTGCCGTGGCACCAGGACTACTCGTACTGGCAGCGCACCGCTCCCGCGCGCCACGTCACCCTCAACGTCATGCTCGACGACGCGGACGAGGACAACGGCTGCCTGATGTTCGTGCCGGGCAGCCACCGCTTCGGGCTGCTGCCGAGCCTCGGCTTCGACAGCGAGCTCGGCGCTGTGGTCGAGCACCTGGACGACGAGCAGCGGGCAGCCTTCCGTCCGGTCCCGGTGCCGGTCGCCGCCGGTCATGCGACGCTGCACCACAGCCACACGCTGCACGGCTCCGGCCCGAACCGCTCGGCGCGACCGCGGCGTGCGCTGGTGTTGAACTACATGTGTGCGGACACCGTGCTGTCGGCGTCCGACGAGCCGCTCCTGGCCGGCGTGGCGCCGGTTCCCGCGGGCGCGCTCGTCGAGGGCGAGTGTTTCCCGGTCGCTCTCGATCTCCGGGGGTGGGTGTGAACGGCGATGTCCCGAGCCAGCGTCTGCTGGCGCTCGACGTGTTCCGCGGCGCGACCGTCGCGGGGATGATCCTGGTCAACAACCCTGGCTCGTGGGGGGCGATCTACGCGCCGCTCCGCCACGCCGCGTGGCACGGCTGCACGCCGACCGATCTCGTCTTCCCGTTCTTCCTGTTCATCGTCGGCGTCGCGCTCGTCCTCGCCACCGACCGCAGGCTCGAGAAGGGGGCGACCCCGGGCAGCCTCGCGCCGCACGTGGTGCGTCGCGCCGCGATGCTGATCCTGCTCGGGCTCTTCCTGAACGCCTACCCGAAGCTCCTCCCGCAGGCGCTGCTCGGGCTCGGGGACCAGGGAGCGTCCGAGGTCCTCGCCCACATGCGGTGGCCGGGCGTGCTGCAGCGGATCGGGCTGTGCTACGGAATCGTCGGGCTGCTCTACCTGTTCGTGCCGAAGCGTGCGCTCGCGCCGCTGGGAGTGCTCCTGCTGCTCGGTCACGCAGCGCTGCTGGCGTGGGTGCCCGCGCCGGGCGCGGAGGTGGTCGACCTGGACAGCCGCGGCGACCACCTGTCGGGTTGGCTCGACCGCGTGGTGCTGGGAGAGGGCCACCTGTGGATCAGCGCCAAGGTCTACGACCCAGAGGGCGTCTTGAGCACCGCCTCGGCGGTGGTGACCTGCCTGCTCGGCGTCGCCGCGGGGCGGGTCCTGCGCGCGGGCGACAGACCGCTGTCCGACCGGGTGCTGACTCTCGCGGTGGCGGGAATCTCGCTCGCCGCGGCGGGGCACCTCTGGGGCTACGGTCTGCCGGTCAACAAGCCGCTCTGGACCGGCTCCTACGCTCTGCTGACGGCGGGGCTGGCCTCGCAGTTCCTCGCGCTGAGCCTCTACTTCTGCGACCTGCGCGGTCACCGTCGCATCGTCGAGCCGCTCCGGGTGTTCGGCGTCAATCCGATCACGGTGTTCGTCGGTTCCGCGGTCGTCGCGAAGACGCTGTCCTGGATCCGCTTCGGCGACGGTCAGGGCGGTGAGACGACGCTGCGGACCTGGATCTACGAGCGCTTGTTCCTGTCCTGGTCGGAAGGCCATCACGCCTCGCTCGCCTACGCCCTCGCCTGGGTGACCGGCTGGTTCCTCGTGCTGCGCGCGATGGACCGGCGGGGCATCCACATCCGAGTCTGACATCCCAGGGAGTCCGATGCCCCAGTCCCGCTCGCTGTTCGTCGCCGCCCTCGCGCTGCCGCTCGCCGCGCTCGCGTTCGCGGAGCCCGTCCCCGAGACGCGCTGGTGGCGCGGCAACCTCCACACGCACACGCTGTGGAGCGACGGCAACGACTTCCCGGAGATGGTCGTCGACTGGTATCGCTCGCGTCCCGCGTACCACTTCCTGGCGCTGACCGAGCACAACGTGCTCGCGGACCACGACAAGTGGGTCGAGAACGACCTCGTGGTCCGGCGCGGCGGCCGCAGCGCGCTGCGTGAGTACCGCGAGCGGTTCGGTGATGACTGGGTCGAGACCCGTGAGCCGGAGGGAGGCAAGCTCGAGGTGCGGCTCCGGACCCTGCCCGAGCTCCGCGACCGCTTCGAGGAGGCCGGTCGGTTCCTGCTGATCGATGCCGAAGAGATCACCGACTCGTACAGCGGCCTGCCGATCCACATCAACGCGACCAACGTCGGCAAGCTGGTCCGGCCCGAGGGTGGGACCAGCGTGCGCGACGTGATCCAGCGGAACCTGGAGTCGGTCAAGGCCCAGGCCGAGGAGCTCGGGCGGCCGATCCTCGCGCACGTCAACCACCCGAACTTCGGCTGGGCGGTGACCGCGGAGGACCTCGCGCATGCGCCCGCCGAACGGTTCTTCGAGGTCTACAACGGCCACCCTGGCGTTCGTCAGCTCGGGGACGACGTGCATGCGAGCATCGAGCGCGCCTGGGACATCGCGAACGCGCTGCGCATCCAGGAACTCGGTGCCGCACCGCTGTTCGGGCTCGCGACCGATGACAGCCACAACTACCACAACGAGTCGGCGTCGATCCCCGGGCGCGGCTGGGTGGTCGTGCGGGCGCCCGAGCTGAGCGCTTCGAGCCTGATCGAGGCGATGGAGGCCGGTGAGTTCTACGCGAGCTCGGGCGTGGAGCTCCGCGACGTCCGCTTCGAGGACGGGGAGCTCGTGGTCGAGGTGGAGCCGGTCGAGGACGAGACCTACCGGATCGACTTCGTCGGCACGCGCGAGGATGTCGATCTGTCCGGGGAAGCGGTGGTCGGCGAAGACGGGAAGCCGGTCCACGCGACCCGCCGCTACCCGGCCGCGGTCGGCGCGACGCTCCGCAGCGAGGTCGGTCCGAGCGCGCGCTATCGGCTGGTCGGGGACGAGCTCTACGTCCGCGCGATCGTCACGTCGTCCGCTTCACCGGATCGGCCGGTCTGGGAAGGCCAGCGCAAGCAGGCGTGGACCCAGCCGGTCGGCTGGCGCGCCCGCGTGCGCTGACGCGAGGCGGGCAGGCGGGCGAACGCCCGTCCGTCCCGGTTCGGAACCGGGGGTGGTTCCGCGGGGCTGGAGCGCGGCCTATCGTGCCAGCCCATGCGTTTCCCTCGTGCGCTGCTCGGTCTGGTGTTCGCGTTCGGGTTCGGCGGTGCGGATCTGTTCGCGCAGCAGCCTTCCTCCGACGTGGGGATGGGCCTGTTCCCGTTCTTCGTCGGGAACATGGACGGCCAGGTCTCGCAGATCGTGTCGAACTGCGACCAGCGCGGCATCGATACGCTCTACGTGAGCGTGTACCGCGCGACCGGGCGCCTGACGGGCGAGCTGTGGATCACCGACCGGGCCGGCAACTGGGACACCGCGCGCGGTTCGGTCCGTCCGGGCGGTGCGGGCATCGATCTGGTGAGCCTGATCCAGCAGGCGCACGCGCGGAACATGCGGGTCGTCGGCGTGCTGAAGTGTTTCGCCGACACCGTCCAGCCGACGGACGCAGCGCACCGCCAGTACCTGCTGGACGTCATCGACTACCTCCTGGAGTCGTTCCAGCCGTCCGGCGAGCCGGTCTACGACCTCGACGGGATCGCTCTCGACTACGTGCGATTCGTCGGTGCGGGCACCGGCAACGATCCCACGCTGGTCACGAACTTCGTGCGCGACGTGAAGGCTCGCCTCGGCGGGCTGTCTCTGCACGCGTACGTGATCGCCAACCGCTTCAACTTCGACGGACCGACCTACGACGGCAACTTCAGCAGCTACGGATCGGTGATCGCTGGTCTCGCGTCCCAATACGGGCAGCACTGGGAGCAGCTGGCGCGTCACGTCGATGTGCTGATGCCGATGTGCTACACCGCGGACGGCTCGATCTACTCGACCTACGCACTCCATCAGGCCTACGTGCGGCAGGCGGCGAACTACTGCCGGACCGCGTGCTCGCGGAGTGGTTTCCCGACGCGGCGGGTCCAGCCGGTCATCAAGACCTATTCGTCGACCGGCGAGACCACCACGCAGCAGACCGTCGATGCATCGATCACCGGTGCGCTGCTCGGCGGAGCGAACGGCTATCAGGCGTTCCGCTACGGGACCATGCAGTCGTCGTGGTGGGTGCCGATGGCGCAGCACGCGGTTCCGGGCGCGAACTTCCCGCGGCCGGTCCTGAACGCGACGCTGCAGGGCGTCACGTCGAGTCTGGATGCGGGCGCGAGCACGGACCTCGAGCAGTCGTCGGCTTCGCTGACGGCTCGGTATGACACCGACGGTGACGGCGTCTTCGACACCCCGTGGCTCCCCAACCAGCCGCGGACCTCCGTCCTTCCGACTCCGGTCGGCGCGGTGGTGGGGCTGCAGGTGGCCGATGCGGATGGCCACATCAGCGCGACCCGTCGGCGGATTCCGAACGGTCGGGTGGTGACCGCGGTTCCGAGCTTCGTGCGTGCCGGCACCGGCGGTGTCGTCGACATCGCGATCGACGGGGGAGCAGGCGCCGCGGGTGGCACCTACCTCGTGCTCGCGTCCCAGACGCTGCCTGGTGCGGGGACGGTGTGGACGCCGACCTTGACCCTGCCGCTGACGGTCGATGCTTTCACGCTGGCGATGATCGGACTCGTCCAGACGCCGGCGCTCCAGAACGGCATCGGGGTCCTCGACGCCCAGGGTCGCGCGAGCGCGCGGTTCCAGGTGCCCGCAGGGGTGCTGGCACCGTTGGTCCTGCAGCGGATCTACTGGTCCGTGGCCGTCGCGGACGTCCAGGGGCAGCCGTGGTTCGTCGGCGACACCTCGCTGATCCTCGTGCTGCCCTGATCTGTCCTCGCTCGACCGGCGGTGGGCCTGCGTCTCAGCCGTCGATCAGTTGGACCACGAGGTCGGCGAGCTCTCGACGGACCGCGATGTGACCCTTGTTGTCACGCGTCGGGTGGACGCGGTTGGTCAGCAGCACGATCGACAGGTCGCGCGTCGGGTCGCACCAGACCGACGTCCCGGTGAAGCCCGTGTGGCCGAACGAGGTCGGCGCGAGCTTCGATCCGCACGATCCGCCAGCCTCGAACGTGTCCCAGCCGAGAGCCCTGGAGCTGCCGGGCACGATCTCCTGTCGGGTCACGAAGCGCCGGACGAGGTCGGGCCTCGCGAGGCCACGGCCGCCGCCGAGGAAGGCATGCGCGAGCCGAGTCACGTCGCGCGCGTCGGCGAACAGCCCGGCGTGCCCGGAGACCCCGCCCATCGCGTAGGCGTTCTCGTCGTGGACCTCACCGCGGACCAGCCGGCCGCGCCAGCCGTCCTGCTCGGTCGGGACTGCGCCCGCGAGCGTCTCGCCACGCCGCACGAACCGCGCGCTCGTCATGCCGAGCGGGGCGAAGACCTCGCGCGCGACGAACGCGTCGAACGCCTCGCCGGTGACCTCTTCGACGATCGCCATCAGCAGGATCAGGCCGATGTCGCTGTAGCGATACGTCGAGCCCGGCTCCGACTGGAGCGGGACCGAGAGGCACGCGTCGACGATCGCATCGCGCCCGTCGAGGGTCTCGAAGAAGCGCAGGAACGGCGGCAGGCCGGCCGTGTGGGTCAGCAGGTGGCGGACCTCGATCGTCTCCCGGTCGGCTCCGTCGAAGCCCTGGAGCAGGTCCTTGATCCTGGCGTCGAGCTGGAGCCGGCCCTGATCGACGAGGCGCATCACGGCGGGCGTCGTCGCGCAGACCTTGGTCAGCGAGGCGAGGTCGAAGCGGCTCTCCGCGGTGATCGGGGCCGCGTCCTCCCCGTAGGTCATGCGTCCGACCGCGACCTCGGCGACGACCCGGCCACGCCGCGCGACGACCGCCACCGCACCCGGGAACGCACGTTCGGCGACCGCGGTCTCCAGGCGCGCACGGATCCGCGCGGGCAGATCGGCCGCGCAGTCCTCGTCGGTCGGGGCGGCATCCTCCAGGTCGGTGCCGGCGGGCAGCACGGTGAGCCCGTCGCCGTACGCGGCGAGCTCCGGGATGTCGACCGGGCTGCGCCCGGTGATCGCGGCGGCGCCGACGACGGCGCGCGCGGCGGCCCG
>JAQCBR010000259.1 GCA_027621295.1 Planctomycetota bacterium | reverse complement strand
TGGATCGGCTGACTTCGATCCTCCGCCGGCAGCGGTGGTTCTTCGCCAAGATCACGGGGCGGCGCCGCATCGGGAAGACCTCGCTGGTCCAAGAGGCACTCAAGAGGTCCGGACGCGACCGGGTCCTCTACATCCAGATCCCGGACTCCGACCCTGCGGGCGTGCTCGCGACGGCAGCGGACTTCTACGAGCTCTTTGCCGTGCCGGGGCCTCGGCCGACCGACCTCCGCACGCTGGCGCAGGACATCGTGTGACAGACCGCCTTATCAGAGCCACCTCAGTTCGAGTCATCGGAGCCACCCCGAGTTCGAATCCGTGGATCCACCCCAGTTCGGGTCATCGGAGCCACCCCGGTTCGAATTCGCGGAGCCACCCGAAGACTCGGGCCAGAAGTCCGATCTGACGACTGGGTGAGCCCCCTTCCGCCCAGGACCCTCGTGGTTGTCAACAACCACCCACGAGGAACCAGATGGGCTTCAGGAGGCTCGCGATGCATCGTCTTCAAGATCTCGTTCGACTTCACCGGCAAGGCAGGACTTCGCGAGACATGTCGCGCCTGCTGCGGATGGGTCGCAACACCGTGGCCCGCTACACCGAGCTTCTCGGTGCCGCGGGCCTGCTCGACGGCGAGCCCTCGGACCTCCCCACGGTCGAGACTCTCCGTCGTGTGATAGACGGGCAGTTGGGACCGGTCTTGCGTCCCGGGCCGCGCTGTTCGATCGAGCGCTGGTTGCCGATCGTCGACGCGAAGTTCGAGCAGGGGGTCGGCCCGACCGCGATCTACGACTTCCTTCGCCTCGAGCACGAGGACTTCGAAGGCAGCCTGTCCGCCATCAAGCGGAGGTGCGCCGCGTTGCGGCGGAACCGCGCTGTCCGACCAGAGGAGGTCACGATGCCGGTCGAGACCGAGCCCGGCGACGTCGCCCAGGTCGACTTCGGCTACGTCGGCAAGCTCTACGACCCTGACCGTGGAGTGCTGCGCAAGGCGTGGGTCTTCGTGATGACCCTTGGCTTCGGCAGGCACACGGTCGCGCGGATCGTCTTCGACCAGAAGGTCGAGACCTGGGTCCGCTTGCATGTCGAGTGCTTCGAAGAACTCGGTGGTGTGCCGAGGACTCTCGTACCCGACAACCTCAAGGCTGCGGTGATCCGTGCTGCCTTCGGCGTGGACGACGCGACCTCGCTGAACCGCAGCTATCGCGAGCTCGCCCGCCACTACGACTTCATCGTCGACCCGACTCCGCCCCGTAGCCCTGAGAAGAAGGGCAAGGTCGAGAACGCTGTGCGCTACCTGAAGTCGAACTACTTCAAGGCGCACGCACCCGAGGACATCCGAGACGCGCGCTCGGGGCTCGCGCGCTGGCTGGCCGAGGTCGCCGGCCGACGACGACACGGGACGACCGCCAAGGTGCCGATCGAAGCCTTCGAAGCGGAAGAGAAGGGCCTGCTCCTACCGTTGCCGGAGACTCGATTCGGCCTCGTGGCCTGGCAGGTAGCCAAGGTCCACCGCGACTGCCACGTCGTCTTTCGCGGGGAATTCTACTCTGTGCCCTGGCACTTCGTCGGCCAGCTTGTCGAGCTCCGCGTGACGCGTAGCTCGGTCGTGATCCACCACGAGGATCAGCACGTCTGCGTCCACGACCGAGTGTCTCGTGGCCGAAGGGCGACGACCGAAGCGCATCTGCCCGATCAGCGTGCCTCGCTGCGCAAGCGAAGCCGAGCGCACTGGGAGTCCATCGCGGACGCGATCGGCGGGCCGGTCGGCGACTACGTCCGCGCCGTCTTCGACTCCGACGACGTGCTCAGCAAGCTCCGCACCGTGCAGGCGATCGTGACGCATCTGCAGACCTTTCCAGAGAGCCGTGCGCGAGCTGCCTGCCAGCGCGCGCTGCACTACCGCAACTTCACCTACGCCGGGATCAAAGACATCCTCCGGCGCGGAATCGATCTCGTGCCGCTCCCCGGTGGCGGCAACAAGCTCGAAGACCACTGGTCGCACAAGCCGCGCTTCTCTCGAGTCCCCGAAAGGCGACCATGACCACGACCGCAGATCTGTCCCACGTCCTGAAGAAACTCAGGCTGTCCGGCGTGCTGGAGACGATGGAGCTCCGAACGCGGCAGGCGACCGACGACAACCTGTCGCACCGCGAATTCCTCTACCGAATCCTCCACGACGAGGTGGAGCGGCGCGAAGCGAAGCAGCTGTACCTGAGGCTCAGGCGCGCATCTTTCGACAGCGCGAAGACACTCGAAGACTTCGACTTCGCCTTCAATCCGCGGGTGCCGAAGTCGAAGCTCGTGGATCTCGCAACCTGCAACTTCATCGAGCGCAACGAGAACGTGATCCTGGTCGGTCCGACCGGGGTCGGGAAGTCCCATCTCGCCCAGGCACTCGGTCACCGCGCGTGCCGCGTCGGGAGGACGGTGCTCTACACGTCGGCGCAAGAGATGCTGGCCAGGCTGCGCGCCTCGCGTGCCGATCAGAGCTACGACAGGGCCCTCGCTCGTCTGTCGAATCCGGATCTACTGATCGTCGACGACCTGGGACTCCGACCCATCGAGCACGACGAGCCGATCGACCTGTACGAGGTGATCCGACAGCGCTACGAGCGAGGCGCGATGGTCATCACCTCGAACCGGGCAATCGAGGAGTGGGCCCCGCTCTTCGTCGACGAACTGCTGGCGAGCGCTGCGATGGATCGTGTCCTCCATCACGCCCACCTCGTGGTCATGGAGGGACAGTCCTACCGGAAGCCCAAGGCCGGCTGACCAGCCGGAGAGTGGCTCCACGAACGCGAACTGAGTGGCATTCCTGCCGAGTCGAATCGGCGATCCGTGCCAGACGCCGACGAAGTGTCATGCCGAGCCGAACGACAGCTCGGGGGTGGAGCCGATGACCCGAACTGCCGTGGATCCGATCACCCGGTCCTTGACAGGCAGGAACCAGCAGCTGCCGTTCCAGTGCGACCCAGAGCTCGCCTACATGAACC
>JAQCBR010000094.1 GCA_027621295.1 Planctomycetota bacterium | reverse complement strand
GGGCGACGCGGGCGGCAGCGGCGCGGGATCGCGGCCTGGACGGGGCGCTCGACGCCGCGTGCCGGAGTCTGCACAGTCTCTGCAAGGCCAATCCGGATATGGAGTTGTGTCTGGAGACGGGGGCGACCGTCGAGTCGCTCGGATCGCTCGCCGGACTCCGTGCGATCTTCGACGACCTGCACGCGCTGCCGCTCGGCTACTGGCACCGGGCGGCGGCGGCCGCCGGCCGGCAAGAACTCCTCGGGGATCCCCAGGGAGCCTGGCTCGAGCAGTTCGGTACCCGGCTCCGCGGCATCTCGGCCGCGGACCGCGCCGAGGGCTCGCTGCAGATGCCGCCAGGATCGGGGCTTGTCGACTACCCGCTGCTGGCGAACTATCTGCCCCGCGCGGCTTCCGGGGTGTTCCCGGTCGTCGTCGACCTCGATCCAGGGGTTCCGCCGGTGGAGCTCCCGGGTGTGCACGCCTTCCTCGACCGCCTCGGCCTCTAGCGAAACCGCAGGCATGGTCGAATACGAAGGGGTGCACTCCGAGCCGGTCGTCCGGCGCGAGGTGTCCGCGTGATGGAAGCCAAAGCCATCGAAGGCCCGACGGGCCTGCTCATGGGTCTGCTGCGGGAGCGGAAACGTCTCCTCGTGTTGACCCACGCGAATCCGGATCCCGACTCCCTGGCGTCGGCGATGGGGCTGCGGCAGCTCGCCGAGCACATCGGCGTTCCCAGCACGTTCGCGATCGCGGGTCGGATCATGCGCGCCGAGAACCGCGAAATGGTCCGTGCCTGCGCGATCGAGACGGTCTGCCAGGACGACGTCGACTTCGACGCCTACGACTGCATCGCGCTCGTCGACACGCAGCCGGGCTTCGGTCACACGCACCTGCCGGCGGACCGCGACATCGAGATCGTCATCGACCACCACGTCCCGCCTCCGAGCGACGGAGGTCGGAGCGGTGGCTTCCGAGACGTGCGGACCGAGATCGGGGCGACCAGCTCCATGGTCACGAGCTACCTGATCGAGGCCGACGTCGAGATCCCGAAGGCTCTCGCGACCGCACTCTTCTACGGCATCCAGACCGACACGGCCGACCTGTCGAGGAACAGCGGCCCCGTCGACGTCCAGGCCTACGAGTATCTCGCCCCGCTCGTCGATCGCGTCGCGCTCCGGAAGATCAACACGCCGCAGCTGACCCCGGACTACTACCGCACGCTCCGCGAGGCGCTCAACAACGTCCGGATCTACGGTGACCTCGTGCTCTGCTCACTCGGGCGGATCGATGCGCCGGAGATGGTCGCCGAGGTCGCCGACCTGCTGCTCCGCCTCGAGGGCAAGCAGACGGTTTTCTGCGGCGGGCTCGTCGGCAGCACCTACTACGTGTCGCTGCGCACCGAGCTGTCCCGCGACGCCTACGACATGCTCCGGGATGCTCTGGACGGTGAAGGCTCGTTCGGCGGACACGGCTCGCTCGCCGGCGGCTGCGTGCCGCTCCCGGACAGCGAGCCCCGCGCCGTGAAGCGGTTCGAGCGCCGGCTCGAGAAGAACATCCTCGACTCCCTCGGGCTCGAGGGGACCGCGCTCTCGAGCTTCGGCGGCGGGGTCGGCACCTCGGAGTGACGAGGGGGGAACCGGCCCTCGGCGGTCCCGATCCGGGACCGCCCAGCGGGCCACTCGGTCGGGCGCAAGCCTCTGGCACGCGCGTCGGGACCGGTGCCTCGGAGGCGAGATCGGGTTCGACGGGGTATCCTCTCCCCGGCGGTCCGGCCCGGCCGACGGACGCCCTCCCCGCCCCCATGTCCGTCACACGATTCGCTGTCGCTGTCCTGGCCCTGCCCACGGTCCTTGCGTGGCTCGGTGGCTCGTCGGGCTCGTCGCCCCAACCGGGCAGCGGGCTGGCCTCGGCGGCGCGCGTCGCCGCCGGGGCTCCCGCGCTGGCTGACGCCCCGCGGCTCGCATTCGTCGCCAACGACGGCGCGTGGGACGAGCGTGTCGCCTTCGTCGCGCTCGGGGGGCCGACCGTCTCCTGGATCGGCGAGGACGGTCTGACGCTCAGGCTCGAACGTCGTGACGGCCCCACGGATCGCGATGCGGCGGGCGCGGTCGTGCGGTTCGGCTTCGGGGCGCCCAGGGACTTCGTCGGTGAGGGGGCCGCACCCCACCCGGTCCACGTGCTGCGCGCCGGCGGCGCCTCCGCACGCACCGCAGCACAGGTCCGTGCCCGCGGCTGCTGGGACGGCATCGACGTGGTGTTCCGCGACGATCCGGAGACTGGTGCGGACGGCACCCTGGCCTACGACCTGCACCTCGCGCCCGGCGCCGACCTGGCCGCGGCCCGCGTCGTCGTCGAAGGCGCCTCGGTCGGGGCCGAGCAGCCGGACGGTGGGCTCGCCTTCGAGGTCGAGCTGGCCGGCGGTTCGCGCGTGACTCTGGTCCAACGGGCCCCGGTGTCGTTCGTCGAATCGGCTTCGGGGCGCCGCCCGGTGCGCTCCGCTCTGCGTCGGATCGACCGCCGCACGTTCGGCTTCGAAGTCGAGGACTGGGACGGGACCGACCGTCTCGTCGTCGACCCTGGCTTCACCTGGTCGACCTACCTCGGCGGCGGGGCCAGCGATGCCTGCCATGCGCTGGTCGTGGCGCCGGACGGTGACATCGTGCTCGGCGGGTGGGCGGGCTCGACCGACTTCCCCACGACGCCCGGTGCCTACCGCAGCCAGGGCACGCTCGACGCGTTCGTCGCGCGGCTCGCTCCGGACGGAGCCACGCTCCGCTACGCGACCTACCTCGGCGGTGGCGACGTCGACGAGGTGCTGGCGCTCGACCTCGCGCCGGATGGTGCGGTGGTGTGCGGAGGTTGGACCGCGTCGCTGGACTTCCCGACGACCGCCGGCGTCCTGCAGCCGACATTCGGTTTCGGCAGCACGTTCTACGGCTTCGGCGACGGCTTCGTCGCGGAGCTCGCGCCCGACGGATCGGCGCTGCGATGGGCGACCTACCTCGGTCCCCAGGGCGACGACTTCGTGAAGGGGCTCGTCCGGCTCGACGATGGGTCGATCCTCGTCGCCGGGGAGACCAACGCCGAGCAGTTCCCGACCACGCCGGGAGCGTTCCAGCCAGGATTCGGCAGCGGTTCGATCCTCGTGCCCGACCTGTTCCTCGCCCGGCTCGCGCCGGGCGCCCGCGCGATCGAGTGGGCGACCTACTTCGGCGAGTTCGCCCAGGAGCTGTTCGGGGGGCTCGCGGTGGCTCCGGACGGCGGGATCGTGCTCGCTGGCCTGAGCGCGTCCTTCGCGCTGCCGACGACCGAGGGCGCGTTCCAACGGGAGATGCGAGGGTCTTGGGACGGGTTCGTCACGCGCTTCAACGCCGACGGGACCGCGCTCGACTTCTCGACCTACATCGGCGGCGACGGCTACGACCAGGTGCGTTCGATCACCGTCGACGAGCACGGCGAGATCTACCTCGCGGGCCGCACGGCGTTCGAGACGGGCGTGCCGTTCCCGGTGACCAGCGCGGCGTTCCAGGCGGAGTTCGGCACCGAGGAGGACGGCTTCGTCGCGCGGCTGTCTGCGGACGGCAGGCGGCTGGTCGCATCGACGGTCCTCGGCGGCGATGGCGACGACTCCTGCGAGACGATCGCGCTCGGCGCGGACGGTGGCATCCTCGTCGGGGGCTTCACGAGTGGCCGGGGCTTTCCCGTGCCGCCGGGCACGGCCCAGTCGACCTACGGCGGCGGCATCCACGACGGGTTCGTGATGCAGTTCGACCCGACGCTGTCGGTGCTGCGCGGGGCGTCCTACGTCGGCGGATCCGCGAAGGACCAGGTCGTCGCGGTAGCCGCGTCGCCCCAGGGCGTGATCGTCGCCGGCACGACGTTCTCCTCCGACGTGCCGACGACGGCGGGTGCGCTCCAGCCGTCTTTCGGCGGCGCGAGCGACGGGTTCGTGGCCTCGGTGCCGTTCGCACCGAGCGCGGCGACGGCGGTCCAGCTGACGCTCGCCGCTGCGCAGAGCCCGGTCCCTGCCGGAACGGCCGGCGCCTGGACGATGCTCGGCGGCGCGCTCCGCAACGACCGCGCCGAAGCGGTGCACGTCGAGGCGGTCGAGCTCTTCGTCGCGGACGCCGGAAGCCTTACGACGGTCGCGGTCCACGAGGACGTCGACGGAGACGGTCGCTACACGGCGGGCGAGCCCGCGCTGTCGGTCGACGTGCCGATCCCGGCCGACGGCGAGCGGTGCCTGATCCCGCTGTCGGTCCGCGTGCCCTCCGGCACGGAGCTCTCGTTCGTCGTCGTCGGTCGCGGTGGGCTCGCGCTCACGGACGGCACCGAGGCCCTCGCAGGTGCGACCGATCTGGAGGGCTTCGTCGTGCGGAGCGAGACCGACGGCCGCCGCGTCACCGTGCTCGGGGCGAGTGGAACGCTGCAGGGCGACACGCTGGTGTTCGGCGCGCGCCGCTCGTTCACCGGCGACTACGACTCGGACGGTGCGGCGACTTGTCGCGACGTCCGCATGCTTGCGACGCGGATCGGCCAAGCACCGCGGGATCCGGACGAGGATCCGGACGGCGACGGGCAGATCACCGATCGTGACGTCGATCTCCTGCTGTCGCGGGTCCTCGAGCAGCGGCCGGCCTACGCCGCTTCGAACCGCACGGTCCGTCCGGGCGGCTCGATCCGCATCGACGGCTTCGGCCTCGACCAGGGCGTGGTGGATGCCCGCCTCGACGGGGTCGGCGTGCGGATCGCGCTCCGCGATGCGCGCATGCTCGTGATCGAGGTGCCGCGCGGGCTGGCCCTCGGCTCGCACCGCCTGCAGCTGCTGTTCGACGATGTGATGACCCTCGACGTCGACGTCCTCGTCGAAGCAGCGCGTTGAGCGGATCCCCGGTCGTCGGCACGGGGTCGAGGCCGGTCGTGCTCGCGCTGGCCGGGATCGACCCCTGCGCGGGCGCTGGGCTGACCGCAGACGTCCGGACCATCTCCGCTCGAGGTGGGCGGCCTGCCGGAGTTCCCACCTGCCTGACGGTGCAGAGCCGTCACGGTTTCGTCGAGTGCTGGCCGGTGCCCGCCGCACGCATGCTGCGGATGGCGGACGCCGCGTTCGCGGACGGTCGGGTCGATGCGATCAAGGTGGGCCTCTGCGCGGATGCCCAGACCGTCGTCGCGCTCGCAGCGTGGCTGCGCGGGCTCGGGGACGGGCGGCCTCCCGTCGTCGTCGACCCGGTCCTGTCCGCGACGGCGGGAGGTGGGCCTGCTGCGGTCGAGGAGCTGTCCCGGGCTCTCGTCGAAGAGCTAGCGCCTGTCGTGGACCTGTTCACGCCCAACCTGCCGGAGCTCGAACTCCTGGGCGGCATCGCGTCGATCCAGGCGCGGCGCGATGCCGGAGTCGCAGTGCTGGTGACCGGTGGTCATGGCGAGGGCGACGAGATCGTCGATCGACTCCAGGGACGCGGTGTCCTGCGCGACTTCGTGCATGGTCGCCTGCCGGTCGGTCCGGTGCACGGCACCGGCTGCGCGCTGTCTTCCTCGATCGCGACCGCGCTCGCGCGCGGGCTCGGCGTCGAGGATGCGTGCGAGTCCGGCGTGCTCGCGGTGCGGTCGTTCCTCGCGCGCACGCGTCCGAGCGAGGACGGGCTACCGGTGCCGCTCGCGATCGACTGAGTCGTGCGCCCGCGCGCTACGGCGAGTCGTGGAGTTCGGCGATCAGTGCCGCGTGGCGCTCCTGCACCGCGTGGCGCTTGATCTTCATCGTCTGCGTCAGCAAGCCGTTCTCGGCGCTCAGCGGCTCCAGCAGCAGCCGGAACGCTGCGACCCGTTCGATCGCTCGGAACCCAGCCGCCTTCGACAGCAGGCGGTCCAGCTCCGCGCGGAACAGTCGCTGCACGTCCGCGCCCCGCAGCACGCAGCCCTCGAGCTCCCAGCGGTCGCGGGGTACTTCGGCGCCGAGCATCTCCTCGTGGACGACCAAGAGCGCGCCGAGGTGCTTCTTGTCCTGGCCGACGACGACGGCCTGCTCGATCAGCGGGGAGGTCTTCAGCGCGGTCTCGATCCGCTCGGGTTCGACGTTCTCGCCGCCGGCGAGCACGATCGTGTCCTTCGCGCGTCCGGTGATCCGCAGCTGGCCGTCCTCGCCGAAACGTCCGAGGTCGCCGCTGTTGAACCACCCTCCGACGAGGATGCGGCGGGTCTCCTCCTCGTTGCGGTAGTAGCCCTGCATGACCTGCGGGCCGCGGATCCAGATCAGCCCGATCTCGCCTGGGGGAACCGGCATGCCGTTCTCGTCGCGGATCTCGCAGTTCGTGCCGGGGAGCGGGCGCCCGATCGTGCCGACGCGGTTCTCGTTCGGGGTGCGGACCGAGACCACGGGGCTGGTCTCGGTCAGCCCGTAGCCGTTGAGCAGCGGAACGCCCATGCCGATCAGGCACTCGTCGACGTGGGGGGGCAGCGCACCGCCGCCCGACACGGCGAGCCTGAGATTTCCGCCGAGTGCCGCCATGAAGCGCGGCAGGATGCGGCGTCCGTAGATGCGGTGCATGACGCGCGCCCCGAAGCCCGCTCGCGCGCCGCCGACCTCGCGGCAGGTCTCGAGCACGTGTCCGAGGAGGCGTCGCTTGAATCCCTCCTGCTTCCGGCACTGTGCGACGATGCCGTCGTGCAGCATCTCCCAGATGCGGGGGACGGCGACGAAGATCGTCGGCCGCACCGACTGCAGGTCTTCCTTGATGCGACGCCTGTCCGAGTAGACGAGCTGCCCGCCCGCCTGGAGCAGCACGTAGTCCATGATGCGTTCGTACGCGTGCCACGCAGGAAGGATCGACAGCGCCACGTCGTCCCCGTCGAACGCGAGCACTTCGCCGACCATCTCGAGGTTGGCGAGCACGTTGCCGTGCGTCAGCGCGACGCCCTTCGGGTTCGCCGTCGTGCCGCTCGTGTAGATGATCGTCAGCAGATCGTCCGAGCGGACCGCGGCCATGTCGGCGTCGAGCTGGTCCGAGTGCTCGGCGAGCCACGCGTCGCCGCGGGCGCGGACGCCGTCGAGGTCGAGCATGCCCTCGGTCTTCGCGTCGGCGGCGGTGCCGGTCATCACCGCGATCCCCTCCAGCTCCGGCAGCTCGTGCCGGTGCGCTGCGAGTGCGTCGGCGACGGCCGCCGTCTCGACGAAGGCGAACCGGCAGCCTGCATGGCCGAGGATGAACAGGAGCTCGCTGATCGCGGTGTCGGTGCCGCGCGGGACGTCGACCCCGCCGAACGACACGATCGCCTGGTCGCAGAGGATCCACTCGTAGCGGTTCTCGGCGATCAGACCGATGCGATCGCCGTGCCCGAGCCCGAGCGAACGGAGCCCAGCGGCGACGCGGCGCGCGTCGGCGTGCAGCTCCGCGAACGTCACCGGATCACCGCCGCGCCCGTGTCGACGGGGCAGGAAGACTCGATCCCCGAAGCGCGTCGCGGACGCTCGGAGCAGGCTGGCGAAGGACGGGTGGTGGGGCTCTGTCATGGGGCGGAACCTCGGCGGTTGCGGGCGCTCCAGTCTGGCGGAAGTTCGGCCGAAAATGCTCTTGTGCAAGGGACGGGCAGTCGATACATCATCCGTCCCCAAAGTGAGCGGGCGTAGCTCAGTGGTAGAGCATCACGTTGCCAACGTGAGGGTCGTGAGTTCGAATCTCATCGCCCGCTCCATTCCGCGGCCGATCCACCGAAAGGTGTAGATCCCGCAGGACGGCCATCGAAAACCTCGATGGCGGCGTTCTGTCCTCAGTCACAGCAGGCGCGTCAGCGGCGAGCCTCGGGCTTGGGTCGAGCTGCGCCATCGCGGTAGCCTCTCGCTCCCCGCCCCACCCGAAGGCCCGCAGGTGAAGACGTGACCCGACCGATCTTCGTGACGCCCCAGACCGACGACGGCATCGTCGAGACGGTCCAGCGCAGCGACTCCGGCTGCTGTGAAGTCGAGATCCGGTTCCGGCTCACGCCCCGATTCCGCGCGTCGATCGACGGCCGCGAGAGCGAGGTGACGTTCGCGTCCCGGTCCAGGCTCGCGCGCCTCGGCATCGACGTGACCCCGACCGGCCCGCTGGAGACGAACGGCGACTCCGGGCTGCTCCGGGCCCGGCTCGAGGCGGCGATCCCGTCCTACGGCGTGGCCGAGCACCTGCCGCACGTCGTCGTGCCGGGTCTCGAGATCGGCCGACTGGTCTTCTGCCCGTCGGAGCGCCGCCTCGACTCCGGTGCGATCCTCGAGGCGATCGGCGCCGGCGAACTCCAGCTCCCCGCCGCCTACTCGATCGACGAGACCGGCAGCTTCACGATCCGGCCGCACCGCCGCGTGTACGACCTCGCGCGTCCGCTGAGCCGCGAAGACGTGCTGTCGATCGCGGCGAGCTCCGACGGCCGGAGCGTCCTCAACCGGATGCAGATCGCGCGGCCGGTCGACAACATCGTGATGCCGCCGGGCACCGGGGTGATCACGTCGTGCTCGATGTTCCTGCACCGGCACTACGTGGTCCTGGACCGCGAGTCGCACCACCTGGGCAAGCACCTGCAGGCGATCGTGCTCGACCCGGTCCGCACGCGGGGCACGCGCGTGTTCCTCGAGTTCACGAACTGCTCGCACGAGACGATCGTCAACCCGTCCGTGTCCGCGCGGATCTACGAGGCGGTGCCCGAGGCTCCGCAGGTGACGGTGTTCCCGGTGAGCCTCCCGGAATCGGTGCGGGACGAGGATCGACCCGACCAGACCTACCGTGCGGTGCTCGGGCTGTTCGACCGGCTCGAGGCCGGCCAGCCGGGCCGCGGCTACTACGACCGCCTCTGCGCGGTCGTCGACGACTGGGCCGCGGTCGCCGCCGGCGAGCTGCCGGGCCGGATCTGGCACACGACCCCCGGCAAGGAGGGGTCGATCGGTGCGCTCCGCTCGACGCGGAAGTACGAGCCCGGCGACATGCCGGTGTTCGGGACGAGCATCCTCGCGGACGTCCCGTCCGGCGCGCGTGCGACGGTGCTGCTCGGCTACTTCCCGAACCTGATCGAACACCTGCAGATCTGCAACGCGGCGACCGAGGGCCGGATCGCGCGCGTCGTGTTCCGCCGCGCGAGCTACGAGCACGGGCCGTTCCTGTCCGCGAAGGACCAGGCGCGTCTCGCCGACTACGAGGCGCTCGGCCTCGAGGTGTTCTGGTGCAACGAGGACTGGGGGCACCTCGCGATGCACGTGTTCCGGGGCCTGCGCGGCTACTTCGTCGAACCGCAGATGGAGGCGCGCTTCCGCAACGCGCTGATCATCGCGATCTACGGGTCGGCGCGCCCGCTGACGGACGACGACGTCGCGCGCCTGCGCACGCTGCTCACCGGCCTGAAGGGGCTGTTCGGCGAGAACCTCGGAATCCTGACGGGGGGCGGTCCCGGCTCGATGCAGCAGGCCGCGACGATCGCGCACGAGCTCGGCATCCTCGTCGGCGCGAACTACATCGAGACGGTCGACCAGGGCACGAACAAGGACGCGGATTTCTACCAGGTCTTCCAGGACATCAGCCGGCACAACCGGCAGCGCTGGTTCGAGATCGCGAGCTTCCAGATCTTCTGCACGGGCGGTCTCGGCACGCTGGAAGAGGTCGGGCTGACGATGACGGACATGAAGCTCGGCGTGATCGAGATGTCGCCGGTCGTGTTCTTCGGCGCGCACCGCGGCCGCCCGTACTGGAGCGGGCTGCACGAGCAGTTCCGCGCGATGGTCGACGACCGCCGCGCTCCGGACTGGCTCGACGAGCACGTGCTGATGACCGACGACCCGGTAGCCGTGCCGCCGTTCTACAAGCGGATCCTCGAGCTCGGCTGAGCTTCGATCCCCGCGATGACGCGCCTGACCTACTGCGGGAACGTCCACCCGTCGGAGACCCTCGACGGGTGGATCGAGGCCTGCCGCGAGCACGCGCTGCCCGTCGCCGAGGCTCGCCGCGCGGCAGGGGTTCGCCGATTCGGTCTCGGCGCTTGGTGGACCGCCGAGGTCGCTGCGGAGCTCGTCGCGAATCCGTCGGCCCGGGAGCGGGTCGAGGCGTTCCTGCGTGAGGCGGACGTCGAGCTCTGGACGCTGAACGTGTTCCCGTACCGCGGCTTCCACGACCCGGTCGTCAAGGAGGCCGTCTACCGCCCCGACTGGGCGGACCCGGCCCGGCTCCGCTACACGGTGGATGCAGCGCGCGCCGCGGCGTCGCTCGTGGCCCCGGGCGAGGTCCTGCCCCTGTCGACGCTGCCGCTCGGCTACGACGAGGGAGATCTCGACGGAATGGCGCGCGCGCTGCGTCGCTGCGGTGAGGAGTTCGCAGCGATCGAGGCCGAGACCGGCGTCCGTCCGGTCCTCGCGCTCGAGCCCGAGCCTTTCTGCCTCGAGGAGACGGTCTCGGGCGTCGCGACCTTCCTCGAGGGTCGGGTGCTCCGCGGGGCTTCACCTGCCGAAGAGTCCGCTCTTCGCCGGCACGTCGGGGTCTGCATCGATCTCTGCCACCTCGCGGTCGTCGGCGAAGACCCGGTCGACGCGTTCCTGGACCTCGGCAGGCGGGGGCTGGCCGTGCCGAAGATCCAGGTCTCGAGCTGCGTCGAGCTCCGGTCGCCCGCCACGCACCTGGACGCGCTGTTGGCGTTCGACGAGCCGCGCTACCTCCACCAGACCGTGTCCGACCGCGGTGCGCGGGCGTCCGACCTCGCCGAGGTCCGGGCGCGGCGCGCCGAGTTCGAGGCGGCGGACCGGGTGCGCACCCACTTCCATCTGCCGGTGTTCTGGGACGACCCGGACGCGCCGCTCGGCTCGACCCGTGCGGAGATGGTCCGTTTCCTGACCGACTGCCCGGGACCGCTGCCGCTGCTCGAGGTCGAGACCTACACGTGGTCGGTGCTCGGCGACGCCTGGCTCGAGGACCGGAGTCTCAGCGACAGGATCGTCGAAGAGCTCGGCTACGTGGCGCGCATCTTGGGCCAGCGGGGCTGATCCCTCGCTTCGGCCTTCCGGTCGCGGGCGACGGGCCTATCTTCGAGACCCCGCGACGCGGCGCCGGGACCCAACCCATGATCGAGATCCAGAACCTGCGGAAGGACTACCAGCTCGGCGGGCGCTCGGTGCTCGCGTGTTCGGTGCGTGAGCTCCGTATCGGCAGCGGCGAGCAGGTCGCGCTGATGGGGCGTTCCGGCTGCGGCAAGACCACGCTGCTCCACGTGATCGCCGGCATCGTGCGGCCGACCGGTGGGGTCGTCCGCGTCGCGGGCACCGACCTGGCGCCGCTCGGTGAATCGGCACGGGATCGGTTCCGCGGTCGTCACATCGGACTGGTGTTCCAGACGTTCAACCTGCTCCAGCCGTTCACGGCGCTCGAGAACGTGCTGCTCGGCGCGGTGTTCACGGGCCAGGCGGACGGCTCGCACCGCCAGCGTGCGCTGGAGCTGCTCGACCGGGTCGGGCTCGCCGACCGCGCGGACCACCGGCCGAGCGAGCTGTCGATCGGGCAGCAGCAGCGCGTCGCGATCTGCCGCGCGCTGATCCACGAGCCGGAGCTGATCCTGGCCGACGAGCCGCTCGGCAACCAGGACCCGGAGACCGGTGCCAAGGTGCTGCGCATGCTCCTGGACATCGCCGGGGACGAAGGCCGCACCGTCGTGATGGTGACCCACGACCCGGGCAGCGCCGCGCTGATGCAGCGGACCGTCCGGCTCGAGGATCTCCGGGAGGTGGCCGCATGAATCTCTGGTCGATCGCGCGCCGCAACCTGCGGATCCGCGTGCTGTCCAGCGGTTTGACGACCGTCTCGGTCGCGCTGGGTGCGGGCCTCGTCGCCGCGCTCTGGCTGATGATCGCCGAGACCGAGCAGCGCTACCGGCAGAGCTACGCCGGCTACCAGGCGGTGATCGGCCCGAAGGAGGGCTCGCCGCTCGCGCTGGTCCTCAACACGGTGATGAACCGGGGCTACGCCCAGGGCATCGTGCCGATGAAGGTCTACCGCGAGCTCCACGACGGACGGCTCGCGAAGCGGTTGGGCGTGAACTACGCGATCCCGCAGGCGCGCGGAGACTTCTACGAAGGCTTCCCCCTGGTCGGCACGACCGACGAGTGGTTCACGAAGTTCAGCCGCGGCAAGGATGAGGCGGGCGCGCCCGTGCGCCTCGCGTTGGCAGAGGGCGAGGCGTGGGCCTTCGACCACGACGCGTTCGTCCGGTTCGCCGAGGACAAGGCGCGCGAGGTCGAGGCGAGCCTCGGCGGCGAGCCGGAGGCGGCCGAGGACCACGACCACGACGGAGATGGCGTTCCGGACCACGCGCCCGGCGAACACGCGGAGCCGATCCCGGCCGAGTGGCGCAAGGCCGTCGTCGGCGCGGAGGTCGCCCGACGCCTCGGGCTCTCCGTCGGCGGCGTGATCGTTCCGGTGCACGGCACCGAGGACTTCGAGCACCTCCACGACGAGGCCGCGAGCGAGGTCGTCGGCGTCCTCGCCGCCACCGGCACGCCGATCGACAGCGCGATCTACGTGCCGATCTCGATGTTCCTGTCGATGGACAAGCACGAGGCGATCCACCTCAGCAGTCCGTTCGACGACGTGACCGCGGACGACATCCGGATCTCGGCGATCGTCTTCGACGCGAAGAACCACCTCGCAGCTTCGCACCTGCGGACCGAGTTCCAGAACCGCTCCGACGCCCAGGTCGCGTGGCCGCACGTCGAGATCGCCGACCTGCTCCGCCTCGTCGGCAACGCCGCGGACGTGCTGCGGATCTTCGCGTGGCTGGTCGTCGCGGTCGCGGCGATGGGGGTCTGCGTCGCGCTCTACAACACGATGAACGAGCGCCGGCGTGAGATCGCGATCATGCGTGCGCTCGGTGCGCGTCGCGGGCAGATCCTCGGCATCGTCGTGCTCGAAGCCTCGGCGGTGTCCGCGCTCGGGGCGACGCTCGGCGTGGCTTTCTGCCACGTTTGTGCGTTCTCGTTCCGCACGATCGTCCTCGAGCGCACGAGCGTCGCGCTCGACTGGGCGGCCTTCACCTGGGACGAGGCGTGGCTTATCGTCGGCGTCACCGTGGTCGGGGGCCTCGCCGGCGTGCTGCCGGCGATCAAGGGCTCGACGGTCGAAGTGGCGGATCACCTCGGCCCCACGACCTGATACCAGCCTCTTCCACGGACCGGTCCCGAGCCATGCGCATCCTGCTGTCGCTGATTCCGTTCGCCCTGGCCGCCGTCGTCACGGCGCAGGACCCCATTCCGCCCAAGGTGACGCCGCCCGCCGGGACGAAGCCGCCGGTGGTCGAGACCGAGAAGAAGCCGGTCGTCGAGCCGAAGTCCGGGAAGCAGGAAGGAGTCGAGAAGCAGGATCCGAAGGGCAGCAAGCCGGTCGGCAAGCAGGAGTCGGGCGAGGGTCCGAAGACCGGCGAGCAGAAGACCGGCGAGCAGAAGACCCAGAAGCCGAAGGCGGGCGAACCGAAGACCGGTGGCGAGACGCCGCCGGCGGACGAGCCGCCGATCCCCCAGTCGGCCGACCCGGAAGACCTGCGCGCGATGAAGAGCGCGGCCGAGATGATCGCGGCCGAGCGCAGCCTTCGGGAGCGCATCAAGAACGGCCAGATCAAGGACATCGAGAAGCTCCTGTCGTTCGAGGAGATCTCCTCCTGGCCCTACGAGGATGGCCTCAAGGGCATGCCGAAGCCCGTCAAGGAGCTCGACGGCAAGCAGGTCGTGATGATCGGCTTCATGCTGCCGATCTACGAGGTGGAGAACATCAAGGAGTTCCTCCTCGTGCAGTCGCTGTGGGCCTGCTGCTACGGCACGCCGCCGGACATCAACGGCATCGTCCGCGTGGTGATGGAGGGCGACCGCCGCTGCGACTACCAGTTCGATCCGATCCTCGTGAAGGGCAAGTTCAAGGTCGAGGAGACGACCGAGGACGGCTACTGCATCGACATCTACCAGCTCCACGCGACCGAGGTGTCGCTGCTGAAGTGAAGCGACTCCCGGTCGAGCCGCTGCCGTCGAGGCTTCGGTGACCGCGTGCCCGGCGCCAGCCCCGGATCGGGGCTGTGTCGAGGATCTCCGCAGAGCCGCAGCGCCGCGCGGCCGATACCCGTTCCGGTCATGTTCGCACCGGAACCGTATGCCAGCGCCTCGCTGACGGGACGACTGACGGCCGTCCTCGCGGTCGGCGCGGTGATCCTGTCCGCCCTGGTCACGATCGTGACCAGCGAAGTGGGGAGGGATCAGCAGCGCTCTGCAGCCCACGCGCAGATGCTCGACGCGAGCGCCTCGCTCGCACGGCGCGCCGGTCCGCTCCTCGAGCGGGGAGACGAACTCCGGCTCTCGGTCCTGGCGACCTCGGTCGCGGAACTGTCCCGGGCTCGAGTCCTCGTCCTGGACCGTGCTGGAGTGGTCCGGATCGACACGGGCGTGGGGCTCGGGGGGCACACGCTCGGGCTCGCCGCCACCGACGGTCCGTTCCGGCGCGAACGGCCGGAGCCGGATACCGGCTTCGAGGCGATCGCGCCCGCGATGGGGCACGAGGGAGGCGCCGGCGAAGTCTGGGTCCGCTATGCGCTCGCTGCGCCTCCGGCATCCGGGTTCGCGTGGGGGACGTTCGGGCTGGTGCTGCTCTGCAGCCTGTCCCTGATCACGATGGCGTTCTGGATCTCGCACTCCTGGGTGCGGCGCATCCGCGCGATCACGAGGCGGGCCCGTGGCATCGTCCGTGGTGACGCGGTCGCGCAGACCGAAGCGATCGACGTCCAGCTCCGCAGCGGCGGCGCTGTGTCCGAACTCGAGCAGGCGGTGACCGCGCTCGGCGCGTCGCGCGAGGGCGTGATCGGCGCCGCTCGCCGGACCGGCGTCGCGCTCGGTCGTGAGGTCGTCCACGCGCTGGAACTCCGCGGCCACGTCGCCGCAGGCCACCCCGAACGCGTGCGCCGCCATGGGCTCGCGCTCGCCGATGCGCTGGAGCTGCCCTTCGAGCAGACCGAGGACCTTGGACTCGCATGCCTGCTCGCCGACGTCGGCAAGGCCGGCGTCCGTCCGTCGGCGCTGGCCAAGGCGCACGGCCTCGACGAGGTCGAGCGTGCGTCGCTGCGCCAGCACCCGACCCGCGGCGCATCGCTGCTCGCCGGCATCCCCGGTCTCGAGGGGGTCGCGCAGACCGTGCGGCACCAGTACGAGCGCTGGGACGGAGCCGGCTTCCCGGACGGGCTGCGTGGACCGCAGATCCCGCTCGGTTCTCGCATCCTCGCCGTGGCTTCCGCCTACGAGAACCTCGTCTCGGGGGGCGTGCTCGGGCATCCGGTGTCGTGGCCCGAGGCGCTCGATCGCCTGCGTGAAGACCGCGGCGAGCTGTTCGACCCGGATCTGGTCGATGCGCTCGAAGACCTGGTCCGAAGCACTCCGCCCCGCGAGTCGACGCAAGTCGAGATCTCCCGCAAGGGAGTCGTCCCGCACCGCCTTCCCTACGGCGAGCCCGCGCCGGACGTCTGGATCAGCGAGGAGGACGTGGACCTCGTCGGAGAACTCGACGACGAGCTGGAGGTCGTGTTCGACGACCGCACGGAGGACCCGTCGTGATCGGGTGGCGCGCGGTCGTGTCGCTCGGGGTCCTGCTCGCAGCCTGTCACGCGCCGACCGCTGACGTGAGGCCCGCACCATCGCTGGCGCAGGCGCCCGGACATCAGCAGCGTCAGCCCGTGCCACGCGTGTCCGCTGGCGCTGGTGGCATGTCGCCCCTGGCTCGAAGCACGTCGGGGCTTCGGCCGCATGCTGCGCGGCTGTCGCGCCGGGATCGGGCCGCGGATGCAGGCGTGCGCTGCAAGGAGGTGCTGGTTGAGCCTTCGGAGGCTCCTCCGGCAGGGGGGCTGCGTCCTTGTCCCGCGTCCGTCCGAGCGGCCGTCGCCGCGGCGCGCGACCTCGTCAGAGTGGGTGAGCTCGACCCCGGGCTCGCGGCGCTCGAGGAGCTCCATCACAGCAGCCCGGACGTCGCCGGACCCGTGCTCGCGCCCGTGCTCCACCAGCTGGCGCTCCGTCACTACGGGATGGGTGACCTCGACCGAGCCCAGCAGGTCTGGGTCCGCGTCGCGGCCGTCGACCCGTCACATCCGACCGCACGCGCGGCCTGGACGGCTGTCCAGAGGGAGCGCGACGGTATCGAGAGGGGAGCGCTCGGGCTCAGCGGCCGCTAACCGCTCCCGGGTGCGGGACCCGGGGGGTGGGGACACGCTCCAGGAATCGCGGACTCTTCAGAAAAAACACCGGGGGATAAACTTCGGGAAAAGGGGAAGAAGGAGAGTCAAGTTTTTACGCCCTAAAAGGACAACCCCCGGCAAACGTTTCCGTCGAGTCGCAGTCCAAAGAAACGGTTGCCCGTCCTTCTCCTGCGCGATTCCTGGATGTCAATGACACGCGTTCCGGACGGCAGGTGGCCGTCGTCGCGCCGCCAGAAGATCCGGCGACATGCGTGGCTTCGGGGTCCGGGCGGTCTCCGCGACCGTGCTCCCCTCCCCCGAAGGCTCTTCTTCCTCGGTCGGTGCTCGGTCGCAGATCGCGCCCGCGCTCCAACGCCTGCACCTTAGCCCGAAGCGAGCTCGGGTTTCCATCAAGCGGGCGCAATTCCGCTCTCATCCGGGCGAAATTGCCGGTTTTTTCGGATTTCGGTCAGTCTCACCGATGTTCGCGGCCGTTCGGTCGGAGGACCAGCGCCTCGCGAGTCACCTCGACCTCCCAGCCGACCGGAATCCGGACGACGGAAGTGTCCTCCTCGATGAGGAGTGGGCCGCGGACCTGCGCACCGAGTCCGAGTTCGGACCGGCGGATCGTGCGGACGGTCCTCCCGAGCGGAGTGCGCCGCGCCAGCGCTGTTCCGGTGGCGCCAGATCGGGCGGCGGGCGTCAGGTCGGGGAATCCGGGGCTCCGCCCCGTCGCCCGCGCACGGATCTCGACCACCTCGACCGGGGAGTCCGCGGTGAACCCGAAGCGCTCCCGATGGCGATCGGCGAAGTCGCGTCCAGGGTCACGACGCCCGAGCGGAACCCACAGCCCGGCACCCTGGCCGGCGTAGCGGGCGAGGATCTCGACGCGGGTCCGTGCTGGCCCGGGCAGCGAGGCCTT
>JAQCBR010000258.1 GCA_027621295.1 Planctomycetota bacterium | reverse complement strand
CGGCACCCGACGTCGACGATGACCGGGTGGTCCCTGCCGAGGTGATCCCGGATCGCCACCTCGTGCTGCTCGCACGGGCGGCCGCAGGAGCGGTAGTCCCGACCCTGGCTGAGCGTGTGGGCGTAGACGCAGTGCTCGGTGTGGAAGGTCGGGATGCGGTGGTGCACGACGGCCGCCAACCGCCCCTCCGGGACACCGGGCAGGAGCGCCAGCAGCTGGGCCTCGTCCAGGTCGAAGGACGCGGTCACCGTGTCGAGGCCGAGACCGAGCAGGTGGAGCGCCGTCACCGAGTTGGTGACGTTCAGCGAGAAGTCGCCGTGCAGCTCGAACGCGGCGCCGGCCGCACGGAGCTCGAGGAAGCGCTCCACCGCACCCCAGTGCCGGAGCAGGACGCCGTCGGGTGCCAGGCGGTGGATCCGCTCGTCGAGGGCTTCCTCACCGGGCTTGCCGATCCGCGGCGTGGCGACCGTCACGCGGACGCCCGCCGCGCGCGCACGCTCGCACGCACGTCCGAGCCCGGTGAACTCCATCCAGTCGAGTTCGACCTCGGCCATGCCCGCGTCGATGACCGCTTCGAGCTGCGCCTCGCTCCGCACCAGCGGAACGATGTACACAGGGCCGGTGCGCGCCTCGACGCCCGCGGCGAGAGCTCCACGGAGCGGGGCCAACGCAGCGTCCGCGGACACGGTCCGAACCGGACCCCGCTCGACCTGCTCGAGCAGCTGCTGGACCACGCGCCGGCGCGCGGCCTTCAGCTCGGCCACCGGAACGTGCAGTCCCCCACCGAGCGCCTCGGCATCGATCGGCCCGTCGGCCCGGAACGGCGTACCGCCGAAGGTGCCGACCTTGGCTTCCAACGTCGCGCGGTCGAGCCCGCGCCCCTGGGCCCGGCCGAGCGGGACTTCGGTCTCCGCGGCCGCACGGAACGCCCCGGCCGAAGCCTCGATCCGAAGCCGCTGGCCCACCTGGCCCGCGACCCTGAGACGGACGGCGATCCGACCCTCCGGCTCGGCCGCAGCGACGGCGTGCAGCGCGCTGACCTGCGGGTCGTTGGTCACCCAGACGCGATCGCCAACTCGCACCCGACGCAGGTCGGGCCCCGGGCGGCCGAACCCGAGCCGCACGCGGCCACCGCCCAGGTCCTCGACGCGGAACAGCGGGCCGCCCGGCTCGTCCTTGGCCTCTGGGGCCCCCTGGTCGAAGACCACGCCGAGGCCGGGGCGGAGTTCGAGCTGTGCCGTTTCTGTGCGCGACGCGAGCGGAGCGGACCGATCCCCCTGGGGAGCAGTCCGCGCTCCGTCCTGCGCGAGCCCGCCGGTCCAGGGGCGCACCTCGGCCGCTCGATCGACGACGACCGCATCGCGCGCCACCTCTACGACCCTGCCGACGGCCACGCCGCGGTGCTTGGGGAAGCGCCCCTCTACCAGCGTCTGGTGGTCGGACCCGGCGAGGAAGCCGTCGCTGAATCCCCGCGTGTAGCTGACAGACATCGCGAGCAGGTCTTCGCCGAGCTGCCGCCGCGCATCTCTCAGGTCACCGCCCGAGGCAACGGCATCGAGCCACCTCCGGTAGCCGCCCGTGGCCGTCGCGACGTACTGGGCGTTCTTCTGCCGACCTTCGATCTTCAGGCAGTGCACGCCCGCCGCCATCAGCTCCGGCACGGCGTGCACGCCTGCGAGATCCTTCGGACTCAGCAGGTAGCGGACGTCGGCGAGCTCCAGCTTCTCCCCGTCGACGATCAGGTCGTAGGGCATCCGACAACTCTGCGCGCACTGGCCACGGTTGGCCGAGCGGCCGCCCCACGCCTCGCTGGTCAGGCACTGCCCGCTCCACGACACGCAGAGTGCGCCGTGCACGAAGACCTCGAGCTCCCGATCGGTGCCGGCTGCGAACGCAGCGATCTCACGGACCGACAGCTCCCTCGGAACGACGACGCGGGTCACGCCGAGCCTCGCGGCGAAGCGCGCGCCCACCGGGCTCGCAATCGTCATCTGCGTGCTGGCGTGGAGTTCGAGTTCGGGACAGACCGCACGGGCGAGCAGACAGACTGCGGGGTCCTGGACGATCAGCGCATCGACGCCCGAGGCGGCGATACGACGGAGAACCTGCTCGAGCGTCCGGAGCTCCTGCTCGAAGACCAGCGTGTTGAGGGTCAGGTAGGCCCTCGCACCAGCCCGGTGGATCCGGCGCACGACGTCGCCGAGCCCATCGAGCGAGAAGTTCGCGGCGCGCGCTCGCGCGTTGAAGCCGTCCTGCAGCCCGAAGTAGACCGCGTCCGCGCCGTGGGCCAGAGCCGCTGCGAGCGCCTCGGCCGAGCCGGCGGGAGCGAGGATCTCGGGCTTGTGGGCGGCCGCGGCGGGGGTCATCGGGCCGGAGTATTCCCCCGCCCACCGACTCCGTCCACGGGCAGGTCAGCGCAGTCCGGCCCCGAACGGCTGGAGCGGCGGCAGGCCGAGCGGAGCGCGTCCCTGCTGGCCCACCGCCGGCAGGATCTCGACCTGGTCCTCGGCCGCCATGGACCCGAGCTGATGATGCGCACCGGGCTGGTGGCCGTGCGGGATCAAGAGCTGCGGGTGATCGAACGGCGCCTCCTCGAGGCGCACCCGCTCGTCCGTCAGCGACTTCATGAACGCCACGAGGTCTGCCTGCTCCTGGGCGGTCAGCCCGAGCGGCACCATCGCCGGGTGCAGGTTCGACGCGTTCGGCCAGAATCCGCTCGTGTCGCCTTGGTCGTCCGAAAGCCGCCTGTTGCCACCGCGGTTGTAGAACTCGACCACCTGCTCGAGGGTCGATGCTCCGCCGGTGTGGAAGTAGGGCCCGGTCAGCTCGACGTTGCGGAGGGACGGGGTCTTGAAGGCTCCGTCGACGACCTCACGGTCCATGCCGTAGGCGCGGCGAATCTGACGGAGGTTCGGGTTGATGCCCAGGCGAGGATCGGGCTCCTCGAACTTGGTCACGTCGACCGTGAATGCGTCGGGATAGCGCTGCCCGGTCTTGAGGAACCCGAGCCACTGCCGCGTGAACGACAGCGGG
>JAQCBR010000093.1 GCA_027621295.1 Planctomycetota bacterium | reverse complement strand
TCGCTGGCGTCAGTGGTGGGACAAGAACCGCGACGCGTTCTGATCGGAGGCCGCGAGAGCGCCGTGCGGCTGTCTGGCCGCGCGTGGGCCGGTCGGGATGAGCTCCGCCCCGCCGTTTCGTAACGTTGTTTCTGATCGCCTGGGCGGAATACTCACCCGGCCTCGTAGCCCGGGGCGTGCGGGGCCCACTGGGCTTCCGAACGCGGGCGGACCTGCCTCCGGATCTCGGAATGCGGTCGAGCACGAGGCGGGGTCGCCGCACGGCGACCGCAGCACTCCTCCAAGCCACCTCCGCCGACTGCGCGCCACACGCGGGTCGGTCCCCCCTCAGCCCCTTCACCATGCTCCGTCCCAAGCGGACCAAGATCGTCGCGACCCTCGGTCCGGCCAGCCGTTCACCGCGTTCCATCGAGGACCTGATCCGCGCCGGAGTCGACGTGTTCCGGATCAACGCGGCCCACGCCACCCACGACGTGATGCGTGAGGACATACGCCGGATCCGGAAGGTCGCGGCGCGCCTGAAGGCGGGGGTCGGCATCCTCGTCGACCTCCAGGGGCCGAAGATCCGCGTGGGCAGCTTCCGACACGCGGAGCCGATCTTCCTCGTCCGCGGACAGAGGTTGCTGATCGACTGCACCCCGGGGGTGATCGGCGAGGCTGCGCAAGACGGGGAGGTCACACGGATCGGCACCCGCTACGAGGGGCTGGCCGGCGACGTCCGTCCGGGTGAGCGCATCCTGCTCGACGACGGGATGATCGAGCTCAAGGTGCTCGAGGTGGACGGCACGGAGATCCTGACGCGGGTCGTCCACGGCGGTCTCCTCAAGCAGCACAAGGGCATCAACCTGCCCGGTTCGGCGGTGTCGATGTCTGCGCTGTCGGACAAGGACCGCGGCGACCTCGAGGTCGCCGTCGAAGAGGGGGCGGACTACGTCGCGCTCTCCTTCGTAAGGAAGCCCGATGAGGTCGTCGAGCTCAAGGGGCTGATCGCGAAGCGAGGCTCCGACATCCGCGTGATCGCCAAGATCGAGCGTCCGGAAGCGGTCGCGCGACTGGATGCGATCCTCGCTGTGTCCGACGCGCTGATGATCGCGCGCGGGGACATGGGCGTCGAACTCGGGCCCGAAGTCGTGCCGGCGATCCAGAAGCGGATCATCCGCGCGTCGATCGAGGCCCGGAAGCCGGTGATCACCGCGACCCAGATGCTGGAGTCGATGATCACCAACCCGCGTCCGACCCGCGCCGAGGCGTCGGACGTCGCGAACGCGATCTACGACGGCACTTCGGCGGTGATGCTCAGCGCGGAGACCGCGAGCGGCAAGTATCCGATCCGCGCGGTCCGGATCATGTCGCGGATCATCCGCAGGTCCGAGGTCGACATGTACGCCGAGTGGGAGTTCAGCCGCCGGCGTCGTCGTGGCGCCAAGGGTGTGCCGGTTACCCAGGCGACGGTCCGTGCCGCGGCCTACGCGGCCCTCCTGACCGACGCCAAACTGATCGCCGTCTACACGGAGAGCGGGAGCACGGCCCAGCTGCTGGCCGGTGAGCGCACGGTGACCCACGCTTACGCGTTCACCCCGTCGGAACGTACGGTCCAGCGTCTCGCCCTGGTCTGGGGCGTGACAGCGGTCAAGCTGACCAGGACCCAGTCGGTCCGGTCGATGGTCAACGAGGGCGAGCGACGCCTGGTCCAGCGCGGGATCGTTGCGGACGGTGACGTCTACGTCGTGATCGTCGGGACGAGCCGCCGTCCGGGGATGGCGAACATCATGAAGTTCCGCATGGTGGGCGATCAGGAAGAGGCCGCTGCCGACCGCGGCGAGTGACCGGATCGGAAAGCCGGTCTGTTCCTGGGTTTCCGGGTCAGGTCGGCGCTTGACTTCGGAAGCGGCGAGGCTAGGTTGTTCGCCCTTTCCGGCCCCGGGGGCATCAGGCCTTCCGGCGGAACCGAGGACTTCGAGGATGACCAAGACTACTCTCGCGACCATCGAGGACCACGTCCGCGCGGCCTCCCAGTGGCACGTCGTCGATGCGTCCAACCACACGCTCGGACGGATGGCTGTCCGCATCGCGTCGGCGCTGATGGGCAAGGACAACCCGCTCTACACGGCGCACATCAACGTCGGTTGCGGGGTGATCGTGATCAACGCCGAGAAGGTCGGGGTCACTGGCAACAAGCGCGAACGCCGCATCTACACCCGCTGGACCGGCTATGTCGGCGGTCTCCGCGAGGAGAGCCTCGGTGAACGCCTCGAGTCCAACCCGGAAAAGCTGATCAAGGACGCCGTCCGTCGCATGCTGCCGAAGAACCGCATCGGCCGCGACATGCTTCGTCGTCTGAAGGTCTACCGCGGCGCCGAGCATCCGCACGTCGCGCAGCAGCCCGCTGAAATGCAGATCCCCAGCTGAAGAGGAACGACAATTGGTTCTCGCCACTGATCCCTACGTCTGGGGTACCGGTCGCCGCAAGACTGCGGTCGCCCGCGTCCGCATCAAGTCCGGCTCCGGCCATTTCCTCGTCAACGGCAAGCCCGTGGACGAGTTCTTCACCACCCCGGACACGCAGAAGGCTGCCCGCCAGTCGCTGACCGTCACCGAGGCTGGCGACACCTACGACGTGTTCGTCCGCGTCCAGGGTGGTGGTCCGACGGGTCAGGCTGGCGCTGTCAGCCTTGGTCTCGCACGCGCGCTGCGCGGCGAGAACCCGGCATTCGAAGCGGCTCTCCGTGAGCACGGTCTGCTGACCCGCGACTCGCGCATGATCGAGCGCAAGAAGTACGGTCTGCGCAAGGCTCGCCGCGCGACCCAGTTCTCGAAGCGCTGAGTCCACTGTCGGGCTGAGTCCACTGTCGGGCTGAGCCCTTTCCCGCGCTGGGCCTGCTGCTCCGCGCGGTTCGCGCGAGGCGCCGCAGAGGTGCGGCGCCCGACGCGCGACGGGGTCCATGCTGGTTCGCTCACCCGGCGACGACATGCCGGACCGCGGGCAGTGTGAAGCACCCGGGCGATCGCGCGTTCCGCGAGCACGCCTCGAGCCCCTGCGTCAGAAGCCCTCCGGGGCTTCGCCTCGGTTTCGGCACGGCAAGCCGGCCGGGCCTGCAACGCCCGCCGGCGCGCGCTACAAGAGTTCCTCCCACGACAGCATGGCAGGCCACTCACATTCCGCGAACATCAAGTATCGCAAGGAGCGCGTCAACGCGGCGAAGGCCAAGGCGTTCTCCAAGGTCGCCCGGATGATCACGGTGGCCGCCCGCCTCGGTGGTGGAGACCCTGACGGCAACTCTCGGCTGCGGCTGGCGCTCGAGAAGGCACGGCTCGTGTCGATGCCGAAGGACAACATCGAGCGTGCGATCAAGAAGGGCGTCGGCGACGCCGACACGAGCAACTTCGAAGAGGTCCTCTACGAGGGCTTCGCTCCCTGCGGTGTGGCGGTGCTGCTCGAGATCCTCACCGACAACCGCAGCCGGACCGCGCCGGAGATCCGGCGCATTCTCGACCGGGCCGGGGGCAATCTCGGTAGCAGCGGCTCGGTCGCGTGGATGTTCGAGCGGAAGGCCGTGTTCTCGATCGCGAAGCAGGACGGCCTGGACGAGGAGCGGCTGATGGACCTCGTGCTCGAATCCGGTGCCGAGGACTTCGACGACCTCGGCGAGTCGTTCCAGATCCGGTGTGAACCCGGCCAGTTCGAGGCCGTGCGTGAGGCCTTCAGCAGAGAGGGCTTCGAGGTCCAGGGAGGCGAGATCGCCTACCTGCCGAAGACCTCGACGGTCCTCGGCGATGTGGCCGACGCGCGCCGCGTGATCCAGTGCCTGGACGCGCTCGAGGACAACGACGACGTGCAGAGCGTCTATTCGAACCAGGAGTTCAGCGAGCAGGTGCTCGAGGAACTCACGTCCGGCCAGGGCCGTTGACTCCGCGCGCAGCCCGGATCGCACGCGCGGTCGGGAGGCGATTTCTGGCTGCCGAACGCGGGCGATGTGGGGATGGCGTGGCACACTCTGCTCCGGCGGTGGTGCGGTGCGCGACCGTCGGATTCCCCCGGGCGATGGAACCACCGGGGTCCATGGAAAGTGCCGCGCTGTGGGACGCACCGCAGGCGGCCTTGGTTGCAGACTCCGAAACGCGGAGGGAGCGGTGATGGTCGAGATCGAGCGGGCGTTCGTTGGTGGTGGTGACGACACGTGGGCGGCGGCCCTCGCCGAGCAGGTCGGTGTCGACGTCGCAGCGGTTCTCCCGGACGAGGTCCGGCGGGGAGACGTCTACCTGCTCGATGCGGCAACCCCCCGCGGGGCGGAGGTGTTCCCGTTCGGCAACGCGTTCTCGCAGTGTCGTGATCTGAAGCGGGACCCGTCGGTGTTGGTCTTCGTCGCGATCCGTGAGGGTGACGCCTACGGCGCGGAGATCGCCAGGTTCTGCCTCGCGGACGGAGTCGTCTTCGTCGCTGCCGATGGTGGGCTCGACCTGTCGAGGATCGCCGAGCGGCTCGCTCCTCGTCGCGCCCGGACCGGTGTCGACGAGCTTCTGGGTCAGATCGAAGGCCGGGTCGGCGCGGGTTCCGCCGAGCTGTTCGGTTCCGCCCTGCAGAAGTCGCTGGCTGCCGCCGAGGCCCCAGGCGCTGTCGCCAGATGGACCGATGCCGAGACGGGGCTCTTCGACGGACCGTTCGCCGGCTTCAAGCTCGACGAGGAGTTCAAGCGGGCTCGGCGTTTCCACCAGCCGCTCTCCCTCGTGCTGCTGGACGCTGGCGTGACCGCTTGGCCCGAGGACGGCGAAGCACGCCGGACGGTTCTGGCCGAGATCGCATCGATCTTCCTGAACGAGTGTCGGGACATCGACGTGCTCGCGCGTTTCACGCCGGACGTGTTCATGTTCCTCTTTCCCGGAACCGGTCCGGACGGCGCGAGGATCGCCGTGGAGCGCATCGTGGCATCGCTCCGGGAACGCGCGTTCTCGGTGCCGATGGAGCTGCGTCCGGCTGCGGGCATCGCGACCGTGCCGCTCGCCGGCGTCCGCGACCGGCGCGCATTCCTGGCCCTCGCCGAGGCGGCCCTCGATGCCGCGCGGAAGACCCAGGACGAGCCGGTCCAGGTCGCCGGGATCTGAGGGGCCGTCCGAGGCTGTGGTCCATTCAGCCACCGGCCTCCAGGTCGCTTGCGGGACCGTGGCTCCAGATCCGATGGCTCGATCGAGTCGCTGGTCTTGAGATCGTGTGGTGGTCCTCCCCCGTGCGGAGGCCCGGCTGCGCGGCAACCCGAGCGTCGATCTGCCAGGGCTGTCCATCCTCGATGCCGCCCGCGTTCCGTCGCGAATATCGGGAGCCTGGTCTCGTAGCCTTGGTCCGGACCCCGGCGCCGCGCAGGCCGTCGGGACTCGGCCCGCATGTTCGATCGATTCGTCAGGATGGCACAGGCCCGCGCCGCTCTGCGGGCCGGGGACTCCGAGCGTGCGCTGCGCCTGCTCGGGGATCCCGGTCTGGATCGCGGGCACCGGAAGGTGCGCGCGCTCCTGGACGAGACGATCGAGGCGATCCTGGAGCGGGCAGGGCGGAACGTCGAGGCCGGTCGGCACGCAGCTGCCGAGCGTTCGCTCCTCGCGGTCCTGGCCGCCGAGCCGGATCGAGCGGCCGCACAGGCGGCGCTGTCGGCCTGCCGCGCGGACAGGGCCGAGAGGCAGCGACGCGACACCGACGTCGCCGGCGTTCTCACCCGCGTGGACCTCGCGTTCTCACAGGGTGACCTCGAATCCGCCGCAGGCTGTGCGGAGCAGCTGGACGGTGAGGATCGCGATCGCGTGCTGCAGAGGGTCGAGGTCCTCGGGCAGCGTGCCCGGGACGCGGTCGCTGCGGTCGTGTCCGCAATCCCCTCGCTCGGGGTGGAGGGTGCGCTGGGGCGGCTCCGGGGTGCGCGTGGCCTCGATCGCTGCGTGCCGCTCGGAGAGGGGGTGCGTGCGGCACTCGTGGCGCAGCTGGGTCGGGAGCTGATGGCGTGCCCCGAGTCCGATCGTGCGGCGCGCCTCGGAGCGATCTCGCGGCGTGCCGAGGACCTCTTCCCCGGACTCGGGTTGGATCCGGCGCTCGCGGCGTTTCGCGAGGCGCGCGCCGGCGAGCGCGTGGACGCGCTGTGGAACGCACTCGAGCTCCAGGAGCTGGAGCGCGCGGCGGAGTTGGCCGATGACGCGGCGTGCTCCGCGACGGCTCCGCAGGCACTCGTCTCGGCGGCGCGTGCGGCCCACCGGGGCGCCTTCGAGTCGGCAGCGGCGGCGTTGGATTCCGTCCAGGATCCCCGGGCTGCCGCGGTGCAGGCGGCCTTCCGGTCGCACGCTGCGCGCGTGTCCGAACGCGTCGAGTCCGCGCGGCGGGCGGCCGAGGAAGGGCGGCTGACGGCCGCACGAGAGGCGCTCCTGGAGCTCTTGGAAGAGTTCCCGGGGCACGAAGGTGTTCGGAGCGAGATGCAGATCCTCGATCACGGCGCGGACGCGCGGGCGCAGGGGATGATGGAGGCGCGTGCGATGGTGCGGGCAGGCCGCCTCGCGGGTGCCGCGGCGCTCGCCGTGCGGTATGCGACTCCAGGGCCCGAAGGTGAGGAAGCGAGGGCTCTGCTTCGCGAGGTGCAGCCACAGATCGATCTCGTCCGCCGCGGCGTCGACCAGGTTCGAGCCCGGCTGCACGGTCCGGACGCGGCCTCGGCCGGTGGCCTGACGGGCTGCCAGCGGCGGCTGGAGCAGCTCGGCGACGTGCAGTCCGACAGCGAGGATGTCGCGAAGCTGCGCGACGCCGTCTCCGCCGAGATCGACGGGCATGCGCACCTCGACGCGGTGATGCGCGCAGCCGACGAGGAAGACGCTGCCGCGGCTCTTGAGGCCTTGCATGGTTGGTGTGATCTCCGTGACCGTCTGTGGGAGCCATCTCGACTGGACGCGCGGGCCGAACGAGCGGTCGAGGCGGTGCTCGGCAGGGTCGACGGGGCACTGGCGAACGGTCGCTGCGCCCGCGCGGAGGCCTGGCTCGAGGTCCTGGACCATCGCCTGCCGCTGCCCGGTGGTCTCGCCGAGCGCGTGCGGGGGCTCCGGGCCGATGTGACCGGTCGTCGGGTCCGTGCGGCGCACGAGGCCCAGGTCGCCGATTATCTGGCCACCGTCGAGCGTGATCTCGACGCCGCCGAGCAGGCGCTCTCCCGCGCACAGGAGCTCGCTGGTGATGAGCCCGCCGTGCGTCGTGTGGCGGCGGCACTCCAGCAGGCCGCGCGCGCATTGCGCCAGGTGGAGTCGATCGAAGCCCTCGAACCCGGTTCCCGGCCGGACGAGGTTTCCGAAGCCCGCAGGGCGCTGCGTGACATGGGTTCGACTCCACCGGCGATGCGCACGCGGGTGTTCGATCTCAAACGCGACCTCGCGCGTGCGCAGGGCCTCGAGGGGGCGTTCCTCCTGCGCGTCGACGAGGCGGGGGAATTCCTGGTGCTGCGTCAGGAGAGCGTCACTCTCGGAAACGTCCGCGACCGGGGGTGTGACCTCCCTCTCCAAGCGCGCCTCGCGAGTCGGCACGCGCGTCTACGTCGGACGATGTCGTTCCACGGTGGCCAGGTCGACGAGGTCGTCGCCGAGCGCGGCGAGGTCTTCGTCGACGGAGAGGCGAAACCTTCGATCCGGCTCGTGGACGGGACCCGGTTCCGGCTCGGGGAACACGTGGAGTTTCGCTATCGCCTGCCGAGCTCCCGCTCGCTGACAGCGCGTCTCGAGTCCGTCGACGGCGTCGAGCTGGGCGGAGCGCGGGCGATGCTGTGGATGAAGGACCGGGGGCGTGACGGGCGGATCTTGATCGGTTCCGACCCCGACGCCCATGTGCGCGTTGCAGGAGCGACGGGCACCGTGGAGATCTACGCGGGTTCCGACGGTCGGATTCGGGTCCGGACCCAGGGAAGCGGGACGATCGATCGCGTGGCGTTCGACACCGAGCATCCGATCGCCGGAGGCGCGTTCGTCGCGGCTCGGGGGATCGGCTTCACGGTCCAGCCGTGGACTCCGTCGGACGCCACGCTGGACCCTGCCTGAGGTGCGGCGGTCCGGGTTCTTCGGGCTCCGGAGCAGCTTCTGCGAATATCCGAGCGCCCGCTCCGCAGGGCCCGCAGGATGTTCTCGACCTCTCTTCGCGCGCTCTGGATGGCATCGGCCATCGCCCTCCTCGCCGTTGGCGCGGCGCCACGGGCCCAGTTCGCGGCCACCGCCGCCCGGGAAGCTGCCCCGATCGGAGATCTCGCTCCCGTCCACGAGGTGGTGGGTCGGGTGGAGTTGGAGAGCGCGGAGGCGGAGCTCGCGGTCCGCATCGCCGCGGACGACTGGGCCCGCCGTCACATGGCGCGTCGCGGTGCGGCGGTCGAAGCCGGTCGCACCGGGTTGCCGCAGGTCCTGGAAGTCCTGGTGCGGGAGTCGTGGCTCCGGGATCTCGAGGTCGGGCGGCTCTACGAGGTCGTGGGGCGTGAGACGGATGCGCGCGAGCACCGCGGCTACCGGAGCTACCAGAGCACGTGGCGGTTGGTCCCGCAGGAGCTCGCGATGGGGCAGGCCGCCGATTCACTCGTCGTCGAGCTCGAGCGCGCCGGCCGTCGTTTCTGGGGCGTCGTCGCAGCGACGCCCCTGTTCTGGGGACTGCTCGCCCTGGCGCACGGCTGGTTCGACAGGATCACACGGGGCTACATGCCCTGGCGGGGCCGCGTCGCCTGCGTTCTGATGGCGATCTTCGCACCCGCCGGCGCCCTCGTGTGGGGGTGTCTGTGAGCGCGCTCCCCGAGCCGGTCCGAGTCTTCGACACAGCCCCCCGCACGCATCCCGAGTCCAAGATGGAAGCTCAACGACCCCAGCAAGACCCCGGTGACGATGGGGGCATCCGCTGGGAGAGCTTCTACCAGCACTACCGGAAGCCGGGCTACGTGCCGGGCTACGAGATCCTCCACAAGCTGGGGGCCGGCGTGTTCGGGATCGTGTTCAAGGCGCGGAAGGAGTCGATCGGCAAGGACTACGCGATCAAGTTCCTGAAGGTCGACGACGAGGCGACACGGGACGCGGTGGCACGCGAGCTGTCGTCGGTCCGCCTCTTCGCGCAGGTCGATCACCCGAACCTCGTGTCGATCGAGGATCGCGGCGAGGTCGACGGCATCCCCTACCTGATCATGGGCTACGCGGGTCAGGAGACACTGCGCAGCCGACTCGATGCAGGGCCGTTGGATCGCGAGGAGGCGCTACGGATCTTCGTGCAGGCGGCGCGCGGCGTGCAGGCACTGCACGAACGCAGCCTCGTCCACTTCGACCTGAAGCCGGCGAACGTGTTCTTGAAGGGTGAGGTCGCGCGCGTCGGTGACTACGGCCTCTCGAAGCTGGTGACGGAGTCGCGCCACTCGCTCTCGTTCGGGCGAGGCACTCCCTACTACATGGCGCCCGAGATGCTCAAGCGCCGTGGGGACGAGCGCAGTGACGTCTACTCGCTCGGCGTCATCCTGTACGAGTGTTTGACCGGGGATGTCCCCTTCAAGGGCGACTCGGAGTGGGAGGTCCTGCGGAAGCACGAGGAGGAGGTGCCGATCCTGCCAGTCGGAGTGCAGGGAACGCTGCGCGACGTCGTGCTCCGCTGCCTCGCGAAGGCGCCCGAGGAGCGATTCGCGTCGGTCAAGGACCTGATCGACGCGCTGTCCGGGGCTCGCGCGGCGCCTCCGTCCGCGTCGGCGCAGGGGCAGGCGGAAGCCGAGCCGCGACCTCCTGCAGGTCCTGGCATCGCAGGTGCGAATTCCGGCCGAGGAACCGAGGCAGATTCCGAGTCGGTGCGGGCGGGGGGCGGCGGTGGACCGGTCGAAGGTCTGTTCCGCGGCTTCGAGCTCGTGGTCATGGCGATCCTCGGACCGATCCTGCTGCTGAGCACGGGACTGGGGCACGTGCTCGCGTTCTTGGTCCGGCTCCCCGGACGACTGCTCGGTTCGGCGTTCGCCATCCTCGGCTACGTGCTGATCGTCTGGCTCGTCGTCGTCGTGGTCTTCGGATTGCTCGGCTTGGTCCGTATCGTCGGGTGATGGCTGGGCCCTACCCACCGGCGATCGAGGATCTGCAGCGGATGGACGAGTCCGCCTGGGCGTCGGTGCAGCAGCACGCGTTCCGGCGGATCTACTACTTCGTGAAGCGGTTCACGAGCGATCACCAGACCGCCGAGGATCTGGCCCAGGACGTGTTCCTGGGTGCCATCCGTGGGATCGAGCGCTTCGACCCGACGTTCACGTTCGATCAGTATCTGTTCGGCATCGCGCGGAATCGCGTCGTCGACCACCTGCGCAAGCACCGGCCGGTGCTGCTCGCGTCGCGCGGCGATGGTGACGACGACGAGCAGGCGCGTGCGTGGGTCGAGGACGTCGTCGCCGAGGGAGCGGTGGAACCGGCAGAAGGCGCCCTCGCGTCCGAATCGAACGCGCGGCGGCGGCAGGCGATCGGCGAGGTGCTCCGGGAGTTCGTCGGCGAGCTGTGGTCGGCCGGTGAGTTCCGCAAGCTGATGGTGCTGGAATACTTGTTCGTCTGCGGAGGTCGGAACAAGGAGGCCGCGGAGCGCTTCGGCTTCGAGGAGGAGAAGCACATCGCCGGGATCAAGTTCCGCGCGATCGACAAGCTCCGCGGCTTGGCCCGGCAGCGTGACCCCAATCACTCGCTGTTCGTCGGACTCTGGAAACCGGGTGCGCGATGAGCGATCCCTCCGAAGGAGCGCTGGAGTTCACGGTCGCCGGGGTCTGGCGTGAGTTCCGTGTTTCCTGCCCTCACCCGGACGTGCTGCGCGCGGCCCGTCTCGGCGGCCTCCCGGAGGACGCGGCCGCTTTCGTCCGTTTCCATCTCGAGGAGTCGCGCTGCCCATACTGCAGCGCTGTCGCCCAGGAGTTGGAAATCCTCGACCAGGAAGCGGAGCGCTCTACGGGCGCGGACGTGAACGCGGCGCAGGAGCGCGTGCTCCGCTCGACGATGACGTTCCTGCGTCGCGTCGAGGGCTGACCGGCTCCAGGCGTCTCGGTCTGGCAGCCTGCGACCCGATCGAGTCACAGGCTGTGATGGTCCGCGTCACCGGACACGCTCCGGTTTTCTCGCGTGCCTCCGAATCTTCGACATCCCGCACGAATCCTTGGGGCGTGAGGCCGGGTGCCTCCCCATCTGGAGCGGAACAAGTCATGTTGAAGATCATCAAGTGGACCGTGCTGGGCACGGTCGTCCTCCTGGCCGGCGGCTTCCTGCTGTTCGGCACCCACCTCGGCAGCTATGTCGGAACCGCGGTCCATGAGGCGCGGCGCGGCGTCAGCGAGACGATTCCGATCGAGTTCGAGCTCGAGCGAGCGCGCGACCTGATCGAGGCGATCGAGCCGGAGCTCCACGAGGCGAGGCGCGAGGTCGCGCAGGCCGAAGTGGACCTGCAGAACGTCCGGAACGAGGTCGAGCGCCTCGAGGTCGACGTGGAAGTCGGGGCCCGGAAGCTGCGCAACGTGTCCACGTCGCTGTGCGCCGATGAGTCGGGGATCAATCTGACGTCCTTCGATCGGCGTCGCGTCGAATTCGACCTGGAGCGTACGTTCGACACCTTCCGCAACCAGGAGGCTCTGCTCAGCGGCAAGCGAGCGCTGATCGAGCGGCAGGAGCGTGCGGTCGAGGCGGCCCGTCAGCGGCTCGACGCCGTCCGCATCGAGAAGGCGCGACTCGAGGATCTCGTGGCGACCCTGACCACCCAGAAGCGTCAGCTCGATGCGCTCGCCGCCAGCTCGCGCACGATCGAACTCGACGACTCGGCACTGGGGCGTGCGCGGGATGTGTTGAACGACATCCAGAACCGGCTCGACGTCACGCAGCGGATGCTCGAGGACGAGGTCTACCTCGGCGCGGAGCCGACCGCGGTGATCTCGGGGCGCGACATCCTGTCGGAGATCGAGGCGCACTTCGCCACCGCGAGTGGTGGTCTCGAGGTGGTGCGCGGTCGCTGACAGGCTCCCGCGCAGCGTCGTCCAGCCGAAGCGGTCAGCCGTCTGCCGGCTGACCGATCGCGTCGATCTTCCACTCCTGGCCGAACCCGGCGAACTCGACCTGGTCGGCTCGATCGATCGTCCCATCGAGTGTCGGGATCCGGAGGGAGATCGAGGTGCCGAGCCCGTCGGGGCTCGCGCCCGTTCCCAGGATCTCGCGCGCGGTGCTCACGTAGCGGCCGTCGCGCTCCAGGTCCTCGATGTCTTCGGTCGGATTCCAGCGGACCTCCCAGTAGGGCTGACGCACGAGGCCGAGCTCGACGCGGTTGCCGTCGAGCGCGAGGCGCGCGACAGCTCGGTCCGGAGCAGTGATCTCGATCGACTGGATCGACGCGTAGCCGAGAACGTGGAGTCCCGGGACCTCGTCCTCGATCTTCCTCCACGCGAGTTCCGCTTCGAGCACGCCGACCAGGCCGGTTCGTCGTTTGAATGCCTCACCGAGACACCGCTGGAGAATCTCGGCATCCGCGCGGCGGACAGCCTCGCGGAACGTGGCGACCGCCTGTTCGGGCGTGCCGTAGCTCTCCTGGACCCAGACGGACTCATCTGGACCGCATAAGTAGCGAGCGAGTCCGCAGCAGCCGGGAGCGGGAGCGATCGCCGCCATGGCGAGGAGGGAAACCAGTCGTCCCACGTGGGGCTTCGCGGGCGTGCCGGACATTCTTGGGAGGCTATACTGCCGCTCCTCGTTCGACAAAGCCGCCGTCCGGACGACGCTCTGGCGGCCTTCCAGGACCCGACCCCGCCCGCAGCCGACGATCAAGATGATGACGAGCACAGCTCACCTTCTCTCCCGCAGCTGTCTGGTTGCAGTCCTCTGCGTCGGCCTCGGCGCCCAGGACGTGCAGGCCCCGAAGAAGATCTGGGTGGACAAGCCGGAGGTGGACCTCGGCACGCATCTCGAGGGAGAGGTCGCCCACGGGCGTTGGGAGTTCAGGAACCCGTTGGACGAGATGCGGCACCTGAAGCACTTCCAGCCGAGCTGCACGTGCACCCGGGCCGAGATCCACATCGGTGACTCGACCTACGTGCTCGAGAACGAGCCGAAGCCGAACACGATCTACCGGATGCGGCAGCGGGACGGCGTCAGCGAGAAGACCCAGGTCGAGTCGATCCCGGTCGAGCCGGGACAGGAGGGCTACGTCGAGTTCCACATCGATCTCCGCGGCGTCAACGGCCAGAAGGAGGCCACGTTGATGGTCCACACGGACGACAAGGAGACGCCGTTCCTCGCCCTCAAGGCGAAGGCCCTGGCCACGCAGTTCTTCCTGGTCGTTCCGCCGGAGATCAACCTGAACAAGATGAGCTGGAAGGACGAGCGGAAGTTCACCGCCCGGATCACTTCGCCGATCCAGCCCGAGTTCAACATCCTCGAAGTGGTCGGGGAGCTTCCCGACAAGATGAAGGTCGAATTCCGGAAGGAAGACCGGAACGGCTCCTCGGTGTGGCTGATCGACGGGACCTACGGGCCCAACATCGATCCGCGCTCCGGGGGCGGGGTGATCACGTTCCGGACCGACGTCCAGGGACGCACCGTCGAGCTCCGCGTGATGGCCTTCGTCGAAGGTCCGCTGCAGGTGCGCCCCGGTGGTTTCGTCCCGTTCGGGATGATCCGTCACGGACAGGGTGGCGAGAAGGCCGTGGAGTTCGAGCCGAGCGATGACTTCGACCTCCAGATCGAGAAGGTGGAGTTCAAGAACCTGACGATCGACGCCTCGATGATCAGCCACGAAATCGTCAAGGAGGGGAAGGTCGTGAAGCTCATCATCCGCGTGTCGAAGGACGCGCCGCGGCGCCTCGTTCGCGGTGACGTCGTGGTGAGCCTCAACCACCCGTCGGCTGCTGTGCAGGAGCTCCAGTTCAACGGGTTCGTCCGTTGAGCAGCGGGAGGACCGCGCTCGAGAACGCGCTGGCGACGACCTGCGGACTGGGAGAGGACGAGCTCAGCAAGGCTCGTGCGTTCTCCTCGTCCCGCGGCGTGCCCGTCGAGCGCGCGGTGATCGCGCTCTCGCTCGCGACAGAGGACGCGGTGTTCCGCTGTGTCGCGAAGGCACACGGGCTGCCCTACGTCGACGCGGCGAAGGCCAAGCCGGGCGCTGACGTTCTCGCGAAGGTGCCCCAGGATCAGGCGGAGCAGGCGACTGCCCTGCCCGTGTTGATCAAGGACGGCGTCCTCTTCGTCGCGATCGACGATCCGCTCAAGACCTACGTGGCGGACAACTTCTCGTTCTTCGCCGGCTGCGAGGTTCGCTGTGCGATCGCCGCGCCGCAGGCGCTCAAGGAAGCGATGAAGCGGGCCTACTCCGGCGGTGGAGCAGGGGCGTCGTCCGGTCAGAAGGTCGGGGCGGGGGCTCGAGGCGGCGAACGCAAGGCCGGCGGCTCGGCGGCGGCAGACGGGGACCCGGACGGTCCGGTGATCCGCCTCGTCGAGAAGCTGATCGAAGGGGCGGTGGACGAGCGCGCCAGCGACATCCACATCGAGCCGTACGAGGGTCACGTGCGCGTGCGCTACCGCGTCGACGGCGTGCTGCGCGACCAGCCGAGACTCGACCGGGCGCTCCATGGGCCGCTCACGTCTCGTCTGAAGATCATGGCGTCGATGGACATCGCGGAGCGCCGCAAGCCACAGGACGGCCGCATCGATGTCCGCGTCCAGGGGCGGCCGATCGACATCCGTGCCTCGGTGCTGCCGAGCAACCACGGAGAGTCGGTGGTCATGCGCCTCCTCGACAAGGAGAACAGTCTCCGGTCGCTCGAGTCACTCGGATTCATCGGCGAGGACCGAGCGCGGTTCGACGCCGTGATCGAACGTCCGAACGGGATCGTGCTCGTCACCGGGCCGACGGGATCGGGCAAGACGACGACGCTCTACGCGGCGCTGCGGCAGCTGAACCGTCCGGACGTGAAGATCATCACCGCCGAGGACCCCGTCGAGTTCAACCTCGCCGGGATCAACCAGGCGCAGGTCCGTTCCAACATCGGGCTGACGTTCGCGCGGATCCTCCGCGCGATGTTGCGTCAGGCGCCGAACGTGATTCTCGTCGGTGAAATCCGAGACAAGGAGACGGCGGAGATCGCGGTGCAGGCGGCACTGACCGGGCACCTCGTGTTCTCGACGCTCCACACGAACGACGCCCCGTCGGCCATCACGCGACTCGTGGACATGGGCGTGAAGCCCTTCCTCGTGTCCGCGGCCGTCCAGGCGGTGATGGCACAGCGGCTGGTGCGGACGCTCTGCACGTCCTGCGCGGAGAGCTACCGCCCCGAGGCTGCCGAACTGCGCATGCTCGGGCTGGACCCGGCCGCATACCCGGACCTCCAGCTCAAGCGGGCACGAGGCTGCGAGAAGTGCGATCAGATCGGCTACCGAGGCCGTCTCGGCATCTTCGAGTTGATGATCCTCGACCAGACGCTGCGCGAGATGGTGTTCCGCGGCGAGCCTCTGACGCGCCTGCGCGAGTATGCGCGCACTTCCGGCGGCATGCGCACGCTGACCGAGGACGGCGTCGGCAAGGTGGTGGCCGGAACGACCTCGGTGGAGGAGTTGCTCCGCGTGACCGCCGCGCTTTGACGGTCTCTCCCTGCTGACGTTGTCGACCTCGCCCAACTGACCGAAGTCCCCTCGCTCCGCGGAGCGTTGATCCCGCTCGAACGACCCTGATCGCTCCGATGTCCGATATCCACTCGCTGATGGAAGCCTGCTACGAGCAGGGCGCATCCGACCTGCACGTCTCCGTCGGCCGTCCGCCGGTGCTCCGGCGCCACGGTCACCTCGTCGAGATCGAGGGGAGGGCGTCGCTGACGGGAGCGGACGTCGATGCGATGGTCGCCGAGATCACGCCCGAGCGGAACCAGCGCGAGTTGGAGGAGCTCGGCTCGACCGACTACGGCCTCGCCTTCGGCGAGAAGTGCCGGTTCCGTGTCAGCGTGCTGACCCAGAAGGGCAGCCGCGGGATCGTGATGCGGCAGATTCCCCAGAAGCTGCTGTCGTTCGAGCAGATCGGACTGCCGGAAGCCGTGCAGAACCTGCTCAACCTCCATCGAGGTCTGATCCTCGTCACCGGGCCGACGGGTTCCGGCAAGTCGACCACGCTTGCGACGATGATCGATTGGATCAACCAGCAACGGGACGTCCACATCATCACGATCGAGGACCCGATCGAGTACTACCACACGCACCGGAAGAGCCAGGTCACGCAGCGAGAGGTCGGTGTCGACACGCCTACGTTCGCGGAGGCGATGCGGCGGGCGCTGCGCCAGGACCCGGATGTCATCCTGCTCGGCGAGATGAGAGATCTGGAGACCACGTCGGCGGCGATCAGCGCGGCGGAGACCGGTCACCTCGTCTTCGGGACCCTGCACACCACGGGCGCGGCCCGGACCGTGGACCGGATCATCGACCAGTACCCGACCGAGCAGCAGGATCAGATCCGTGCCCAGCTCGCGATGTCGCTCGTCGCGGTGATCTCACAGATCCTGATCCCGAGCGCGGACGGGCACGGCCGCGTCGCGGGCTTCGAGGTGATGATCTCGAATCCAGCGATCGAGAATCACATCCGGAAGACCGAGACCTACAAGATCCCCTCGGTCATCCAGACGAGTCGGCGTCAGGGCATGCAGCTGCTGGACGACTCCCTGCTCGAGCTCTATCGCTCCGGGCGGATCCGTCGCGAGGAGGCGCTCGAGCGGTCGTTCGATGCGGCGGCCCTCAGCGCCAAGATGGGTGGGGGCGCCTGACGTGGCCGCGCGCCGACAGCTCGGGCAGATCCTGAAGGCCCACGGTGCGATCCACGAGGGTCAGCTCCAGGAAGCGTTGATGGTCCAGCGCGAGAAGGGCGGCCGGATCGGCGAGATCCTCGTGGAGCTCGGGTCCATCGATGCGCGAGACCTTGCGCGGGCACTCGCCGAGCAGGCCGGCCTGCACTTCGTCGACCTCCACGAGGTCCGACCGGACGCGAAGGCGATCGAGAAGGTCGATGCAGGGACCGCGCGCGCCTTCACGGTCCTGCCGATCCGGATCGACGGCGGGACTCTCGAGGTCGCGATCGCGGACCCGCTCAACACGTCCGTACTCGACGACCTGCACTTCGCCACCGGAATGGAGGTCCGCGGACTGCTCGGGGACGAGGCGCTGATCCGCGCGGGACTCGAGTCCCACTACCAGGAGCAGGATCGTGGCACCCAGGCGAAGTTGAAGGAGCTGGTTGCCGAGCTCTCCCAGGAGGG
>JAQCBR010000257.1 GCA_027621295.1 Planctomycetota bacterium | reverse complement strand
GTTCGCGCTGTGCGTCACGCACGCTGCGCTGGCCCAGGTGCGCTTCGAGGAGCTGGCACCGGTGCCGGGCGGTCTCGGTTTCGCCGGCGCTTTCGTCGGGCAGAGCGGGGACACGCTGCTGTTCGCCGGTGGCGCGAACTTCCCCGAGCCCGTCTGGGAGAACGACAAGGTCTGGCACGATCACGTGTTCGCGCTCGCGGCGCCCGACGGGGAGTGGGAGGAGGTGGGGCGCCTCCCCGGACCGCGCGGCTACGGGGCGTCGGTGACCTTCGGCGACGAGCTGGTCTGCATCGGCGGCGAGGACGCGGAGCGGACGTTCGCCGAGGTGTTCGCGCTCCGTATGGGGGCGTCGGGTCTCACGATCCGTGATCTGGCGCCGCTGCCGCTGACGCTCACGAACCATGCGGCTGCGCTCCTCGGCGAGAGGGTCTTCGTGGTCGCGGGCCAGCAGGGCAAGGACCTGGGAACTACGAGCGACCGCGTGTTCAGCCTCGACCTCGCGGCCCCGGGCGCCGACTGGGTGGAGCACGCGCGCCTGCCGGGCGGGCCGCGGGCGTTCGGGTTCGCGGTCGCGCAGCACGACGGCAGGGGGGTGCGGCTGTTCGCATTCGGGGGGCGTCGGGCGGCGGCCGACGGACCGTTCGGGCTCGAGTTCCTGTCCGACTGCGCGGCGTTCGATCCGGCGACCGGGGATTGGAGCGCGCGTGCGCCCTCGCCGGTCCCGCTGATGGCCGGGGCCGCCGCGCCGGTCGGGCAGTCACACCTGGCGGTCCTGTCGTACGCGGACGGGTCCGTGCTCCGCGAGGTCGCGGCGTCCGGCGTCGGGATGCGCGAGTACGACCACCCGGGCTTCCCGAGGACGCTGTTCACCTACCACGCGATCACCGACGCCTGGGGCGAGCTCGATTCGCTGCCCGACGGGGTGTCGAACCAGGTGACGACGACGGCGGTCCGGTGGGGTGACCGCCTCGTGCTGCCGAGCGGCGAGGTCCGTCCGCGGGTCCGGACGCCCGCGGTGTGGAGCGTCCACCTCGAACCCCGGCCGCGCGGCTTCGCCGGCCTCGACTTCGCGGTGCTCTGCGCCTATCTGCTGGCGATGGTCGGCGTCGGCCTCTGGTTCGCGAAGCGCAACCGCGACACGAACGACTACTTCCGCGGCGGGCAGAGCGTGCCGTTCTGGGCGGCGGCGTGCTCGATCTACGCGACGATGCTGAGCTCGCTGACCTACGTCGGCCTGCCGGCCCTGGTGTTCGCGACCGACTGGCTGCTGTACCCCGGCATGTGGATGATCCTCGCGACCGCGCCGATCGCCATCCGGATCGCGATGCCTTTCTACCGGCGCATCGATGCGACGAGCGCGTACGAGTACTTCGGTCGGCGCTTCGGGGCCGGGGTGCGGAGCCTGTCAGCGACGCTGTTCACGCTGTTCCACATCTCGCGCATGGGGATCGTGATGGCGCTGACCGCGCTCGCGATGTCGGCGGTCGTCGGCATCGACCCCTGGGTCAGCGTGCTGGTGATGGGCAGCCTCTGCCTCGTCTACTGCACGCTCGGCGGGATCGAGGCCGTGATCTGGACCGACACGATCCAGACCGTCGTCCTCCTCGGCGGAGCCCTGGTCTGCGTCGGGTTCCTGCTCGCCGGGATCGACGGCGGGATCGGCGGGCTGATCGACGCCGGGGCCGCAGCCGACAAGTTCCGCGTCGTCGACCTGGACTTCGGCGGCGACAGCTTCGCGAAGCTCTCGCTGTGGGTGGTCATCCTCGGTGGACTCGGTCAGAACCTGTCGAGCTACACCGCGGACCAGGCGGTCGTGCAGCGCTACGTGACGACGCGGGACACGCGCGGCGCGGCGCGCTCGATCTGGATGAACGGCCTGATGGCCGTGACCGGCTCGCTGATCTTCTTCGTGCTCGGCACCGGGCTCTGGGCGTTCTACCGCAGCCATCCCGAGCGGCTCGACCCGACGATCCAGAACGACCAGGTGTTCCCCGCGTTCCTCGGCGCAGAGCTGCCGACAGGACTCGTCGGCCTCATCGTCGCTGGCATCTTCGCGGCTGCACAGTCGACGGTGTCGACGAGCATGAACTCGACCGCCACGGTCCTCGTCACCGACTTCTTCCGTCCGCGCGGGGCGCGCGCCGACGAAGCTGGCTACCTGCGCCTCGCGAAGTCGCTGACGCTCGCCGTCGGCGTGCTCGGAACGGCGGCCGGTCTCGTGTTCATCAGCCCGGCGATCCGATCGCTGATGGAGGAGTACTTCAAGGTCATCGGGATGTTCATGGGCGCGCTGGGCGGGCTGTTCCTCCTGGGCGTCACGACGCGGCGTGCGCACGGCAGGGGGGCTCTGATCGGGCTCTTCGGCGGCGTGGCGGTGATGGTGCTCGCGTGGCAGACGTCGAGGACCGACGGCTACCTGTTCGCCGCGCTCGGCATCGCCGTGTGTTGGGGGCTCGGCTACGCGGCGAGCCTCGTGCTGCCGGGCCGCGATGTCGATCTCCGCGGCCTGACGCTGCACGACGAGGCAGGAGCGCGATGAGCCGGGCGCGGTCCGACTTCGAGCGGGACGGCTTCGTCGCCTGTCCGGGCTTCTTCTCGGACGAGGGGGTCGCCGCGCTCCGCCGCGAACTCGACCGTGTGTTCCGGGAGGTCGTGCCGAGGATGCCCCCGGGACACGTCTTCCTCGAGGACCCAGCGGACCCGCACTCGATCAAGCAGCTCCAGCAGCTCCACGTCCACGACCCGTTCTTCGGGCGTCTGCTCGGTGAAGGCGCGCTCCCGGCGCTCGCGAGCGACCTGCTCGGCGAGCCCGTGCGACCGGTCAACCTGCAGTTCTTCGACAAGCGGGCGGCGGGCAGTCGTCCGACGCCGCCGCACCAGGACGGGTTCTACTTCATGCTCGAGCCGTGCCGGGCCGTGACGATGTGGCTGGCGCTCGAAGAAGTCGGCGCGGAGCAGGGCTGCGTTCGCTACGTGCGCGGCTCGCACCGTGACGGGCTGCGGGCGCACATCCGCTCGGGCACGCTCGGGTTCAGTCAGCACATCCCCGACTACGGGTCGATGGGCGAGCTG
>JAQCBR010000004.1 GCA_027621295.1 Planctomycetota bacterium | reverse complement strand
TCGGCGGCGAGCTCGGCGGGCGCTGGTGCTCCCTGCGCCTGCGCTGCCCGCGCTGCGTCGGGCAACCGCGCGAACGCAGCCTCGGCGATCGTCGCCGCGGTGCCGAGCAGGTCGGCTGCAGAACGGGGTTCACGGAGGGCGCGCTCGTCCGCGCGATCCTCGAGCCACGAGATCGCGGTCAGCACCCTCTCGGCGGCCGCCGCCGGATCGGGAGCGTCCGCGGCTTCGTCGAAGGCGAGGAGCCAGCCGACCATCGCCGCGCCGTCGGTCCAGGATGGCAGGAAGGCAGCGATCCGTCTGGCCGCTGCAGTCGCGTCCGTGCTCCGGCCCTCGGCGGTCGCCGCCGCCAGGTCACGCCAGAGCGGCGGGAGCGCGAACGGTCGCGTCAGGTTCGTGATCCACGACGCCGCCGGCCGGCGTGGCTCGCCGGGAAGGACGGCCTGGGCCGCCGTCAGCAGGGCACCGGCGGCCAGGAGGGCTGTCGCCCGGGCGATCATCGGCCGAGCAGACTAGCCGCGCGCCTGCTCCGGCGCACGCGTCGCGGAGAACCCCGGGAGTCGGACTTCCTCGGCGCGGGAATGGGCGGCCAGCGCATCGGGCACGCCGGGTGAGCCGGCTGCGAACCCGAGGAGCATGACTCCCACCGCGACGACGAGCAGGGTCGTCCGCCCGACGGCCGCGTGCAGCAGGACCGCCAGCCCGAGCGCCGCCGCTGCCGGGATCACCGCGGTGAGCGCAGCGAGCACGGCGTTGGCCCGTGGACTGCGCTCGCTGTCGTGGGTCAGGCGGACGGCGTTCGGACCGAGCACCAGGAACCCGGCATCGCCGGATGCGACCCGGAGCTCGAGCGGGGAGCCGGAATCGCGGGGAACCGCCAGGCGTCCGACCCCGAAGCCGTGCGGGAACTCGATCCTTCCGATCTGCACGCCCGCCGCGCGGGCTTCGAGTGCGGGCGCCGTCAGCGACTGGCCGGGCACGAATGCGGGCTTGGCGCGCACCTCCAGCGTCACGGTCGGTCGTTCGGCGAGGTCCGGCGGGAGGTCGAACCGCGCCGCCGTGGCCGCACCGAGCACCCTCGGGATCGTGCCGCCGAGCACGTCGACTGCCTTCAACCTGCGCTCCGGGCCGGGATCGACGATCGCTGCGAACAAGAACCCTGTCACCGCGAGGGCGATCGCCGTGGCAGCGAGCGCTGTCGCAGCTGCGACGGCGGTGCCGCGAAGCGGGCGGAGGCGCGCGCGGTGCACCCACGCCGCCGCCGCGCTCCGGTCCCGACCGAATCCCGGCCAGGCCTCGATCGTGGTCACGGCTGCAGTCACCGCGACGAGGAACATCGGCGCGCGGAGCCACGCCGATGCTGCGTCGACCGCGCTCGCAGCGCTCGAAGCCCGCTCCAGCTGCCCGCCGATCGCGGCGACCGCGAGGCCGATCGCCGCGGCGGCAGTGGTCCTCGAGGCGACCGGGGGCAGGACCCCGGCAACGATGCCCAGCAGCCTGCTCCGCGTCGCGCGCGGCGTGGCGGCGCTCGCGCTCACGGCTGTCCGACTCTTCCTGCGCCCAGGTCCCGGAACACCTCGTGCGGGTCCCGACGTGCGCGCAGCCAGCCGAGGGACAGCGCACCCCCGTCGCGGGCGGTGGCCTCCAAGCGCGCCCGCAGCTCGTCGGACGCACAGCGCAGCGTCCACTGCACGTCCGCCCCGCCGAGCACGTCGTCGAGCGTGCCGTCGGCGACGACACGCCCGCCGATCAGCACCACGGCCCGGTCGGCGATCTGGTGCACCTCGTCGAGCCGATGGGAAGCCATCAGCACCGTGGTCCCGCGCCGCGCTTCGGCCCGGAGCAGGTCGAGCACGAGGCGCGAACCGATCGGATCCAGGCCCGACGTCGGCTCGTCGAGGAGGAGCACCTCCGGCGCGGACAGGAGGGCAGCCGCCAGCGCGAGCCGCTGCTGCATGCCGGTGCTCAGGGTCCCGACCCGCCGCGCGGCGACCGCCGACAGGTCGAGCGCATCGCCGAGCTCGGCGATGCGCCGCTGCAGCGCATCCCTGTCGAGGCCGAACAGCAGCCCGATGTGCCGCAGGAAGTCCCGGGCCCGATAGTCGGGATAGGGGATCTTGCCGTCCGGCTGGAGGCCGACCCTGCCGACGAGCGCGCGGCTGCCCGGAGGACATCCGAGCACCTCTGCGCGGCCTGCCGATGCACGGCACTCGCCCACGAGGGTCCGGAACAGCGTGGTCTTCCCCGAGCCGTTCGGGCCGAGGACCGCGACCACCTCGCCGCGAGCCACCTCGAGGCGGACGTCGCGCAGCGCCTCGACGGACGTGCGGCGGAAGAGCCCGCGGACGAAACGGACCGACAGGCCGTCGACGCGGATGCACGCGTGACCCGGGACGATGGCATCCGGCTCCACGCGCCGGATGCTATCGTCCGGACCTCCGCGCGTCGCCCGCGCGGCGCATCCCCATGCCCTCATGCCACGCCTCCTGATCGCTGACGGCCGCTCGGTCCAGGTCGAGGACGGTCTCGTGCTCGGCCGCGTGTCGGGCTGCGACATCGTCCTCGAGGACGACAAGGTCTCCCGCAAGCATGCACGCCTGATCGTCCAGGTCGGGGTCGTCGAGGTGGAAGACCTCGGCAGTCGGAACGGCGTGCACATCAACGGCACGCGCGTGCTGCGCCGCGTGCTCCGCGACGGCGACGTGCTCCTGATCGGTCGCACCGAGATGCGGTTCGTCGAGGCCGTCGCCCCGAGCCGACCTGAGGCTCCCGACCTCGCCGGGGTCGACCTGCTCGCGGATGGAGACGAGGTGACAGCCGTGTCCAGCGGCCCTGCGGTGGATGACGAACTGGACCTCGACTTCGGCTCGGACGAGGAGCCCGTCGCCGAGGTCCGTCCGCCGGCTCCGCCGCCACCATCTCCTCCTCGGCCCTCTGCGGCTGCGAAGCCCGAGCCGGCCGAAGAGGTCGAGGTCCTCGAGTTCGTCGACGAGGTGGTGGAGGTCCGGAAGCCGGCGAAGCCGGCCCCGTCGGCCAAGGGAGCGCCGTCCGCCGGCGCCGCACGCTCGCTCCCGGATCGCGACCGGGGCGTTCTCCAGTTCCACAAGAACGTCCAGGCGCGCGGCGGTCTCGGCGAAGACGTCGGCCAGCTGGGCGGTCTCCGCAAGGCTGTCGTTGTTGCGCTCGGAATCCTCGCCGCGGCCGGCGCTGCCTACGGCGCCTACGTGATGGCCGGCTGACAGGCCGAGACCTGAGACGAAGTTCGCCTACGGCCTGTCAGTTGCTTGCCAGGCGGCCGCAGAGCGGCCGCGACACAGCCCGTGACCCGATCGGGTCACAGGCTTCGAGTCGCTCCCGCTGCAGCGGCTCGCCAGGACTCGACCAACGCAGCGGCGGCGCGGTCCCACGAGAACCGCTCGGCGGCCCGCTTGCGCGCGTCGACGTCCGAGGGCTGCGGTGCCGCGCTGCATGCCGCTCCGAGCGCATCGGTCCACGCGCGCTGGTCGTCGGGCGGCAGGATCGTCGCGCGTCCACCGGCCACCTCCGGCAGCGCGCCTGCGCTGCTGACGATCGTCGGCACGCCCACGGCCAGGCCTTCGACCGCGGGCAGCCCGAAGCCTTCGTAGCGCGAAGGCACGACGACCGCGCGCGCGCCGGCGTACAGGTCGAGGAGCTGCGCGTCGTCGATGGTGCCGACGAAGCGGACCCGGCCCGCAGTGCCGAGGGCGTCGACCCTGGCACGGATGCTCGCGCCTCCTCCCAGGTCCTGGCCGACGAGCACGAGCTGCGTGCCTTCCGCAGGTCCGGTCAAGGCCGCGTGGGCCTCGACCAGGAACTCCAGGTTCTTCCGCGGCTCGAGGTGGCCGACGTGGAGGAAGTAGGGAGCTTCGGCGGGCTCGGGACGACGCTCCAGGAAGGCCGCATCGACCCCGTTCGGAACGACGTCGACCGGCGGGGTCCGGCCCGGGAACGCGCGGCCGAGCGCGTCCGCCGTGAAGCGGCTCGGCACGACCACGCGCCGGGCACGACCGAGCGCCCGGGCGAGCACGCGGCGCTGGAACCACCCGGCACGCCGCGCGAAGTCGGGGTGATCCTCGCGGAGGTCGTGGATCGTCAGGACGACTGGGCAGGGAAGGTGGGCGTGCACCGGCAGCGTGCCGAGATCCAGCACGTCGGCGCGGAGCTCACGCAGCGTCTTCGCCAGCCGTCTCCGTTCGGCGAGGACGCGTCGCCACGTCGGCAGATGTGGTGCGCGGAACGGCAGGACCGGGAACGGCACCTCCGGGTAGGGCCGGGGAGGCCCGAGCACGGGATCCTCGACGAGGACGGTGACCCTCTCGCCGCGTCGCAGGTGGGGAGGCAGCGCGCGCAGCAGTTCGACCTGGCGCCGCGTCGCGCCCGAGGGGCCCGTCCCGAACGTCCATCCGGCCACGACGACGTGCAGCTCGCTCATCGCAGGACCTCCGCGTGCACGCGATCCCATCCGGCCGCCGTCCGATCGGGAGTCCGTTCCTCGGCCCGGAGGCGCCCTCGGCGCGACAGGTCCGCGCGGAGCCCGCGGTCCGCGTGGATGCGGACGAGTCCCTCCGCGATCGCCCGCTCGTCGGTCGGATCGACGACCAGCGCGGCATCGCCCGCGAGCTCGCGGAGGCTCTTCCGCGGGCTGCACAGCACCGGCGTCCCGTGGCCGAAAGCCTCGAGGACAGGCAGCCCGAAGCCCTCGTGGAGCGACACCAGCACCACCGCGCACGCGTTGCGGATCGCGTTGGCCTTCTCGGCCTCGCTGAGATACCGGCTGCCGCCGGGTCCGACGTGGACGAGGTCGGGGAGGTCGGGACGCGTCGCGCGAGCGCGTTCGTGTGCGCGGCTCAGCCGCGGCAGGTTCTTCCGCGGTCGCGCGTCGCCGAGGTAGAGGAAGCACCCGCCGTCCCGCCCGCGCCCCGCGGCGCTCGGCAGCGGCACGCCGAGAGGGACCACGTGGATCGGCACGCACCGAGCGCCAGCCTCGCTCACCACGTCGGCACGCGTCGCCTCGGACGGAACGATCACGGCCTGGGCACGCTTCGTGGCGACGCGGGTGACGATGCGCGTGGACGCGCCGCAGCCCGGCTCGCCGCGCAGGTCACCGCGCGCGTCGGGCTCGGCGTGCCAAGGCAGGTCGTGGATCGTCGCGATGACCGGGCACGGCGCCCGCATCGGGATCGCTGCGACCGGCACGTGCAGCAGGTCGGCTCCGACCCTCCGCAGGAACGCAGGCAGCGTCGCCTGCCGCCGGATGGGGCCTGCGGCCGCGGTGGTCCCGATGACTTCCACGCCCGCTGCGGCCACCTGCTCCAGCTCGGGCATCGAAGGTCCCGGCGGCATGGCGAGGATCGAGCGCGTCTCGCCGCGCGCGGCGAACGCCTCGAGTGCCCAGAGGAACGACCGCGCAACGCCGGTCAGCGGGCCGCAGCGCAGCACGTAGCCATCGAAGACGCAGGTCCGCTTCGTCACCGTGCGACCTCCGCGTAGACCTCTGCGTAGCCGGCGGCTGCGTCCGCCCATCGATACCTTGCGGCGTGCGCCTTCCTCACGGCACGCAGCGCCGGGTCATCGCCGTCGCCCAGGGTTGCCGCGAGTGCCTCCGCCATCGACGCCTCGTCCCGCGCGTCGCAGAACCGGGCCACGTCGCCGAGGACCTCGCGCAGCGCCGGATCGTCCCCGGAACAGACCGGGACCCCGGAGCGCAGGGCTTCGAGCGGCGGGAATCCGAAGCCTTCGAGCAGCGACGGGTAGAACAGCGCCGTCGCGTGGGCGAGCCACGTCGCGACTTCGCCCTCGCTCGCGTTCCGCCGCCACACCACGCCCTCGTCCGCCGCGTCGTCGAGAGCACGTGCGATCTCGGCGCATTCCCAGCCCGGTCGACCGACCACGACCAGCTGTGGGCGCCCGGAGCCGAGACGCCGCCATGCGTCGAGGGCGCGCAGGTGGTTCTTGCGCGGCTCGACGGTGCCGAGCATCAGCACGTAGGGCTCGCCGCCGAGCGGAGGTCGAGGTCCCGGGAGCGCGCCGTGGTCGACGCCGAACGGAACCACGCGGACCCTGTCCTCGTCTGCGCCGAGCAGCGCGACCGCATCGTCCGCGGTGGCCTGCGTCGGACACACGATGCGCTGTGCCCGCAGGAGTGCGCGCTTCGTGCGCGCGAGGAGGTCCTGCGTCGAAGGGCCGTGGAAGTCCTGGCTCCGTGCGAACGCGCAGTCGTGCAGCGTCATTACGACCGGGCGCCGGCGCACCGGTGGGAACACGTAGTCCGTCCAGTGGAACACGTCCACGTTCCCGCAGAGCCTCGCCGCATCGAGGCCGAGTGCCGCGAGGAGTCCGAGGCTGCGCCCGGGGATGCGCGTGCGATGCAGGGTCGCGCCGTCCGGCACGAAGGTCTCCCGCGGCGACGCGAGGCAGTGACCGAACAGCCGCGTGTCGATGTCGCGGCGTAGCGCGAGCGCCCGCACGAGCTCCCGGACGGCACGCGGGATGCCGCTCCTCAGGAGGAGTGCTGGCCGGTAGTCCAGCCCGACTCGGATCGCAGACGGCGCGGGCATCGAAGCGCCGGATCTTGTCGGCTGCCGCGAACGGCGGCAACGCCGCGGCTTCCGCGCTGGTATTCGCGCGTGCATTCCGGGCTAGACTCGCCGCCGATGACGCGGAACGTCCTGATGACCGGCCTCCTCCTCGCGGCGGCGGTCCTGGGCGTCCTGCTGTTCCCGACGTCCGGTGGCGAGGCGCCGCTCGGACCTCCACCGGGTGTCGGAAGCGTCGGCGTGGGCGGTGGCGGTGCCGAACCCGATCCGGGAGCTCCACCAGCCGAATCCGTGACGCTCGTCGTGGAGGTCGTCGCCCGAGCGCGGCTCGTCCCGGACGTCCTCGCAGCCGCGCCGTGCCGCCTCGTCGACGAGCAGGAGGAGATCCCCTCCGAGGTGCGGGTGCTGGCGGGCCCACGACGGACGGCTCCGGTCGACGGGCCCCACCTCGTGCGCTTCGACGCCGACTTCGGCCGATTCTGCCGTTTCGTGACCCTCGACGCCGGGGATGCCGTGGTCGACGTCGTCGTCGAGGGCTCCGCTTCGATCCGGGGTCGCGTCGTCGACGAGGATAGGGTCCCGATCGAAGGAGCGCGGGTGTGGGCGGGGCTGCTCGACGAGGGCGGTGAACCGCTCGAGATCGTCGTCGGCGAGGACGGGAGCTTCGAGTTCCCCGCGGTGCCGGCTGGACCCGGTGTACCCCTGCTCGCGCGGGCGGAGGGGCGTGCGTCGCGCTTCCGCCTCGTCCGCCCGGAATGGCCCGCGCTCGAAGGCGTCGAGCTCGTGCTGGAGCCCGCGCGCCGCGTCGACGTCGTGTTCCAGTCCAGGGCGCCCGAGTTGAACCGGGGTCGTGTGCTGCTGCTCCCGCGGGACGCGGACGTGGCAACGCTGCACTATCCGTTCTTCCTGGCGGCGTTCCCGTCGCAGGCGACCTGGCTCGCTCCGGACGGCACGGCGGCGGTCGAGGACCTGCCTGCCAGCGGTGCGTTCGCGGTGATGGTCGACCATCCCGACGTGCTGTCGGGCGCCCGCGTCGCGGTGCCCTCCCGGTCGAGGGGGCAGTTGCGGGTCGTCGTGGCCCCGACCGCGGACGAAGTCGCATGGCTGTCCGGCCGCGTGCTGGACGGGAACGGCGACCCGCTCGCCGGTGCCGAACTCCGGCTCCGCGGCGACGCGGGCATCGTCGAGCCGGGCGCGGTGCTCGCCGGACCCGGACACGATCCCGCGCCGACTTCCCGGACCACGTCCGCCGGGGACGGCTCGTACCGACTCGCGGTGCCGGCGCGGCGGAGCCGCCCGATGGCGGTCGAAGTCCGGCTGCACGGTCGCCCGGGTATCGTCCAGGAACTCGGCACCGGTCGCGGGCTCCGGCACGACTTCGTGCTGCCAACCCCACAGCTCTTCGGCGGCACACCGTCGGTCTCGATCCGGCTGGCGGCCCGGGGGCGCACGGTGAACGCCAATCTGGCCGGGGCTGCGACGATCGTGCGGACGGACGAGGAGCCGTTCCGGATCGAGCTCGCCGAGCCGGCGATGGTCGACGTCGACGTCCAGGTCCGCCACGCGGACGGGACGGTCACGAGGCTCTCCGTCGACGACCTCGCGGTGCCGGGCCCGGTCGAATTCACGCTCGACGGGTGAGCGGCGGCGAGGCGTCCTTCCCCCTGCACGCTGCCGCGGTATCGTCCCGCCGCATGCCAGGATCGCACGCCCCGTCGGTCGTGGTCGTGCGCGATCCGGTGCACGGCGACATCGAGCTGACCCGCGAGGAGCTCCGGCTCGTCGACACGCGGGAGTTCCAGCGCCTGCGTGGGGTCCGCCAGCTCGGCACGGCCCACCTCGTCTACCCCGGGGCCTGCCACACGCGTTTCGACCACAGCTTGGGAACGGTCCACACGACGGACCGTCTGCTCGACGCGTGCAACCGTCACGCCGATCGCGATCCCGTGGAGTGTCGGCGCGTCTCGGCGGAAGAGCGTCGCATCCTGCGCTTCGCAGGCCTCCTGCACGACGTCACGCACATTCCGTTCGGGCACAACATCGAGGACCAGACGGGGCTCCTCGAACGGCACGACGAGCCGCACCGGTTCGAGTCGGTTCTCGGCGAGACCGAGCTCGGCTCCGTGCTCCGGGACCTGGGAGTCCACGACGAGGTGCTCGGCGTCCTGACCGCGGGAGCGGCAGGTGCTCGGGTGCCTTCGTTCTGGTCGCAGTGCGTGTCGGACACGATCGACGCGGACCTGATGGACTACCTGCGCAGGGACGCCTACTTCACCGGGCTCGAGCTCCAGTACGACGACCGGGTCTGCAAGTACTTCCGCATCGACGCCGCGTCCGAGCGGATGTTCGTCGACTGCGCGAAGGAAGGAATGCTCCGCGAGGACATCGCGTCGGAGCTGCTGCGGATGCTCGAGATCCGCTTCCACTTCTCGGAGCGCGTCTACTACCACCACGCGAAGATCGCGGCGGGTGCGCTGCTCGCGAGGATGGTGGAGCTGGCGCTCCGCGCCGGCGCGATCGCGCCCTCGATGCTCCAGACGGCGACCGACGAAGCGCTCCTGCTGATGCTCGAGCAGGCCGACCTGGGCAGCGCCGAGGCGACGAGGAAGCTGCGCCGCTTCGTCGACGCCTACCGGCGCCGCCACCTGCCGAAGCGCGTGCTCGTGCTGCCCGCCTATCGGAACCGCGACGTCCAGGACGAGCTGCTGTCGACCTACTTCCGTCGCGGCGAGCCCGAAGCCCGGTTCGCATGGGAAGAGCAGGTCGAGGCCGAGGCGCGGAAGCGATTCGGGCGGGACCTGGACGTGATCCTCTACTGCCCCGCGCGTCGGATGCAGCTGAAGGAGGCCCGCACGCTGGTCCGCTTCCCGGGTGAGTCCGACCTGCGTCCGCTCGAGGACTTCGCGGACCACGTGCCGCGGCTCCGCGACCTGCGCGACTCCTACCCGCGGATGTGGCGCCTCTACGTGTTCACGACCGAGACCGACCGTGAAGTGCGCCGCGAGCTCCAGCAGATCTGCCTGGCACACCTGCCCGAGGGCTGCGAGAACGGCCTCGTGCTCTGACAGGCTCTGGCTCGTGTCGTCAGGCCCAGTCGCTGCGGTGGCGCAGGACCAGGTCCCGGGTCTGGCGGTAGATCGCCGACGTCGCGCGGACGTCCGCGCGGTTGTAGGTGGCGATCTCGCCGATGCGGCCACTCTCGTAGGCGGGAGCCACCATCGAGCCGTCCATCGCGCCCTTCGGGCTCTCGATGCCGAGCGCCCAGCAGACGACGTCCAGGTTCGACGGGCCGCGGCCGCGCTGGCCGAGGATGTCCAGCAGGTCGAGGTGGGGGCGGAGCCCGAAGCGGTTCGACACCAGGTCGACGCGGGCCGGCACGCCGTGGACGAGGCTCCGGCCGACGAGGAACGGGACGTCGAAGCCGCGGCCGTTGTAGGTGACGACGGTCTCGGCCAGCGCCGCGAGAGCCCAGAACGCTTCGAGCAGCTCGCGTTCGCTGACCGGCCGAGTCCAGTCCGGGAGCGACGATACGTCGTCCTGGGGGCGCGGCACGACGAGCGCGGTGATCGGCTGCGCATCGGCCTCGAGCTCCGCGTCCCCGAACGCCAGCGACACGACCTTGCCGAAGAACGGCGACAGTCCGCGCACCGCGGTCTCGTCGATGTCCTTCCGCTTCGCGAACTCCGTCAGCGACTTGACGATCGTCGGCGGCATGTCGCGGATCCCGCCGTCGGGCACGGTCTCGATGTCGAAGACGAGCGTCCGGCACGCGAGCGCCGGCAGCCACTCCGGCACGTCGCCGAACAGCTGCTGCCGATCGAAGCCCTCGTCGCCGTCCTCAGCGCCCCGGATGCGCATCACGCTGAGCTGGAGTGAGTTCTGGTAGCGGCCGGCTCGGAACGCGACCTTGACGGCCTGACCTGTCGTCAGTGCGCCGACCGTCGCCAGCGCCTCCTGCGCGTCGTCCCAGATCTTCGCGGCGATCTGGGACGTCGCGTCGGAGAGCGTCAGGTTCCAGAACGGACGTCCCTGCGCGGTGCGCCGCGCCTCGGCCTGCCGCAGGACGGCGAAGACCGTCCCTTCCGCGCCGTCGCGATCGGCGATCTCCGCCAGCGATGCGACCTGCGGGAACCGGCTCATCGCAGCTGCTCGACGAACGCCCCGATCCTCTGGACCGCCCGCTCGATGTCCTCCATCGACGCGGCGTAGCTCAGGCGCACGAAGCCAGGCATCTCGAACGGCGAGCCCGGCACGGTCGCCACCAGCCCGTCGACGAGGAGTCGCTCGGCGAACGTCACGTCGTCGATGGCTGCCCGCGCGCAGACCTCGCGGCAGTCGACGAGCGCGTAGAACGCGCCCTTCGGCATCTCGAGGCGCAGGCCTTCGATCGACTGGATCGCGCCGTGCAGGTAGCGCCGGCGCGCGTCGAAAGCTGCCCGCCTCCGTTCGAACTCGGTCGGATCGGTTTCGTCGCACACCGCCATCACCGCGCGCTGGCTGATGCTGTTGGTGTTGCCGACCGCCTGGCTCTGCACCCGCGCGGCCGCGGCGATCAGTTCGGCGGGGCCGGCGAGGAAGCCGACGCGCCAGCCGGTCATCGAGTGGCTCTTCGTCCCGCCGTTGACGATGACGACCCGGTCACGCGCGCGCTCGAAGGCAGCCGGTGACACGTGCTCGGCGTCGTCGTAGAGGAGACGCGCGTAGATCTCGTCGGAGATGACGAAGAGGTCGTGCGCGATCGCGGCGTCGACGATGTCCTCGATCTCGGCCCGGCTCGCGACGGCTCCCGACGGGTTGTTCGGGAAGTTCAGCACGACGCCCTTCGCGCCGTGCTCCTCGGCTGCCGCCGCGATCTGTGCGCCGGTGTGGACGAAACCCTGCTCCGGGACGCCCGCGATCGGGATCGGCACGCCGTCGGCGAGCCGGACGATCTCGGTGTAGGACGGCCAGAACGGCGCGGGCAGGAGCACGCGGTCGCCCGGATTCACGAGCGACTGCATCGCCAGCATCAGCGCGGGCTTCGCCCCGGCGGTCACCATCACGTTCGACGCCTCGTACGGAAGGTCGAACTGTCGCTGGAACCACCGCGCGGCTGCCGCCCGTACGTCGGGCATTCCGGCCGCTGCGGTGTAGCGCGTGTAGCCGTCGCGGATCGCCTGGATCCCGGCCTCGGCGATCGGCTCGGGGGTGCCGAAGTCCGGTTCGCCCGCGCCCAGCGAGACCACGTCGATGCCTTCGGCCTGCATGGCCTTGGCCCTCGCGCTGATTGCGAGCGTGATGGAGTCGGTGATCGAGCGGGCGCGCTGGCTGACGGAGATCATGTCGGGCTTGTCCTGGGGACCAGGGCGAGGGATTGGAGCCGACCGGCTACGCGGGCGCAAACACGACGCTCCCCGGGGAAGACGCCACACCCTCGCTGCGTCCGATGCCGATGGAATCCGGGAGGCTCCGCTCGGAGCCGTCCGGCAAGGAATCGGGGCGGAAGCCCAAATGGCCCGCGCTACCCTGGTCGCCCGCATGAACAGGAAGTTCTGGAAGGTCTTCGGCACCGTCGCTGCCCTGGTGGTCGTTCTCGGCCTCCTGTTCGTGGTTGCGTTCATCTTCAACCCGTTCGAAGGCTCGCTCGCGGACATCCGCGAACTGGTGCCGAGGCAGTCGGACTACTTCGTCCGGAAGACCGATCTCCGCGAGGACTTCGCGGAGTTCCCGGAGCCGCTGTTCTGGTCGGACTTCGCCTCTTCGACCGCGTGGCGTGATCTTCGCAACGGCCCTGCCTACGCCGGGATCCAGCGCGACGCGAAGATCGAGGAGGCGATCCTTGGCCTCCGGCAGGTGTCGGACCAGATCAAGCAGGCATCGGGGGGCTTCTCGAGTCTGCTGACCGACGTGGTCGGCTCGGAGCTCGTCCTCGCCGGCAAGTTCGGCAAGACGCCGGCCGATCGCGGCGCGTTCTGCGCGTATCTGCGGACCAGCTGGAAGGTCCGCTTCGCGTGGGGCCTGCTCGAGTGGGACTCGGTGCGGCAGAAGCTCGCCACGCAGGGCGTGCCGATCGAACGGCGGGAGGACGGCACGTTCGCGATCCGGTCGGGGACCCCGGACCAGATCCTCGTCGCGCGCTTCCTCGACTGCCTCCTCGTGTCGAACAGCGAAGAGTTCCTCGAGGAGTCGATCCAGTACGCGAAGGGCTTCGCGGAGACCGAGTCGTTCCGCGGGACCTACCAGTACCGCGACGGGATCGAGGCGCCGCTGCGCGAGTGGGAGGCCGAGGTGGGCATCGCTGCGAACGCGGTCGAGTTCTACCTGCGGCCGGACCAGCTCTTCGCGCGGACGACCTGGGACGACGGCTGGCCGGACCCTCGTCACCCCGACGACATGAACCAGCGGGTTCTCGCGACCTTCCTCAGCCTCAGCGGTTGGACGTTCCTGACCGGCTCGGCGATCTTCGAGGGTGGGGCCGGCTTCGGGAATCCGGACTCGCTGACGCTGTTGTCGCGCATCGAGCTCAACTCGAACATGCACTCGCCCTTCCAGCGCGAGTTCTTCCGCGCGGAGGCGCAGGACCGCTCGGAGTGGCTCCAGCCGTTCCTGACGATGGTCCCGGAGCGCGCGTGCGCGGCGGCTGCGATGCGCATGCCGGCGTGCGACTTCCTCCAGGAGATGTACCAGGCGGTCGCCCCGGACCTGCGCCGTGAGCTCGACCAGCTGATCTCGCGGACCGGCAAGTTCCAGAGCGTCAGCAACCTGATCGACTCGCTGCGGACCGCGCTGCAGTCCCGCACGGGCTTCGTCTTCCACCAGAAGCGGAGCCTCGGCGACCACCCCGATGGTCGACCGATCGAGTCGTTCGAACCGACGCCGGCTCCGCACGTCGCGTGGGTGTTCTGGATCGATCCGCGCAACCGGACCCCGCTCGAAGAGCTCTACAAGTACCTGTCGGACTACCGCGAGATCCTCGGGTTCACCGCTGCGTACGACCTGCCGATCCTCGGCGCCGGCGGCGGTGACGCCGCCCGTGAGTTCATCAACCCGAACATCCCGGGCACCGGTGAGATCGCGATCCTGCTCTACGGCAACTTCTTCGTCGTCAGCAACTCGGGGCCGCTCGTCCGCGACATGGCGCTCGCCCGTCTGAAGGGGACGAACGTGCTCGCGCTCCCGGACTACGAGGTCTTCGACCGGGAGATCGCGAGCCAGCTCAACGGCTTCGTCTACCTGCAAGGTGAGCGGTTGGCCGAGGTCGCCCAGGACTACCTAGACTCCCTGGACTCCGGGGAGTCGATGCCCGACCCGGAGTGGGCGATGGGCGTCCGTCCGTCCATCGAGCGCGAGACCCTGCGGCGCGAGTTCCCGTCGTCGCGGGCGGTCGGTTCGCTGCGGCGCGACGAGCGCGAGCGGTTCGACCAGATGGTCGCGAGCGAGCTGGCGAAGCGTTGGGCCGCCGAGAAGGACCGCTACGTGGCAGCGGACCGGCAGAGCTACCGCCAGGTCCAGGCGCTGACGCGGCTGTTCTCGTCCGCCTTCCTGCAGGTGGAGCTGGAGTCCCAGTTCATGGACCTGAAGAGCCGGGTCCTGTTCCGGTTCCGCTGATCCGCGGCGTCGTGGCTCGGCTTCCCTGTTGACAGCGGCGACGGCGGGGCTACCTTCTCCGCCCTCCCCAAGCCGAGATGGCGGAATTGGCAGACGCGCCAGCTTGAGGGGCTGGTGACCCCTAGGGTCGTGCAGGTTCAAGTCCTGTTCTCGGCAACACGCGGGCCGGTCTCATCCGAGACCGGCCCGCGGTCGTTACGGGCGATCGCGCCCGGGCGCCGGTCGGGGCCTTTCCATAGCTCTCCCCGTCGTGTCGGCACGGCTCGAGCTGGGCTCGAAGGCCTCCGCGCGCCGGATGCCGGAGGTTGCGGGATTTTTTTGCGGGCGGCCCGTCCAGGCCTGTCGCCGAACGCGTGTCCTGACCAGCCGATGCCATCGACCCCTGTCGACGAGGACGCGGCGCACCGTGTCGCCGAACATGTCCCGGACTGCGACGTCCGGAACTGACTCGTCCTGCGCATGTCTCGTGTCGGAGTAAGGTGGGCGCCTGCCCGCGGGGAGCACACACCCGGGGGCGCACGCACGGAAGTCGAGCAGCACGAAGCGCACAGAGGATCAGATGCAAACGGGAATCATGAGCGAGGCCGCGATCGCCGCCGCGATCCGGCTCTTGCAGGACGAGGACAGCCGGGTCCGGCGAACGTGTCGCACGCAGCTCCTCGCCACCGGGGAGGCCGCACGAGCCGCCCTCGAAGCGGCTGCGGCGTCGGCCGATCCCAGGCTTCGCGTCCACGCCCGACGACTGCTCCGCTCGCTCGAGCTCGATGCCTGGGCGAGAGACTTCCAGGCGCTGCTCCGGACGACGCGCCTGATGTCGGGCGGCAGCCAGATCCTCGAGGTCGGACTCGAGGCGCTCGTCCGTTTTCCTGGGCTCGCCGAGGGTGACCCTGCGTGCTTCCGTCGTCGCCTCGACGCGCTGGTCGCCGAACTCCACCCGCTGGTCGCGGGGCGTTCGAGTCTGACCGCCGCGCGCCGCCTCTCCCAGGTGCTCGCCCACCGGCATGACCTCGCCGGCCAGCGCCTGCCGTGTGGTGTCCAATCCTCGTGGCTGCCGGACCGCGTGCTCCAGTCGGCGCGCGGGCCGTCGTCCGTCCTGGCGGCGATCTACCTGATCGTCGCGCGCCGTTCCGGGATCGACGCGACCGGCGTCTGCCTCCCCGACTTCGTGCTGGTCCGTCTCCATGGACGTCGCCGCATCCTCGTCGATCCCTACCACCGCGGTCGGACCGTCACGAAGGCGGACTGCCTGCGCTACTTGCGCCGCGTCCTGCCGGCGCGGCCCGTGCTCGAGCAGCTCGCGGACGTCTCCGACGTCGAGGTGCTGGACCGGGTCGTCGAGGACCTGATCCTCGTCCACGACCGGCCTGCGGACGGCGAGCTGCGCGACGCGCTGCGCCAGGCACGCACGGTGCTGGCGCCGGGTCGCGTCCAGACACACGGCTGACGCGGCGAGTTCTGCCGCCGGCTACATCCAGTCGACGACTGCGTCGAGCGCTGGCGCGAACAGGCTCGGCAGGACCTGCCAGGACGCGTAGATCCCGAGGAGCGACATCAGCGGCTGCGTCCGCAGGTAGCCGTAGAAGTTGCCGACCGCACGCGGGGCGACGCCCTCGACCACGCCCGCGCCATCCAGCGGCGGCCAGGGCAACAGGTTGAAGATCCCGAGCAGCAGGTTCAGGAACAGGAACGTGGAGAGGATCTTCGCGGCGGCGAACGCGGGGCCCTCGAGTTCGAGGGGTTTCACGAACAAGAGTTCCCCGGGCACCGGGTAAGGCATCGCGAGATCGTTCCACACGAGGGCCTTCAGTCCGGCGAAGGCGATCGCGCAGAGCAGGAAGTTCGACGCCGGGCCGGCGAGCGACATCAGCGCGGCGCGCCGCGGGTGGCGGTGGGCCCAGATCGGATCGAACGGCGCGTGCGCGTAGCCGAGGATCATCGTCCCACCCGACGCGGCGAGAACGAGGATCGGCAGGAGCACCGTACCGACGGGTTCCCTCTGGATGTGGGGGATCGGGTTCAGCGTGACCTGGCCGCCGAGGTAGGCCGTTCGGTCCCCGCCGAGGAGCGCTACGGTCGCGTGCGACGCCTCGTGGACGACGAGACTGACGAGGAGGACGACGTAGAGCAGCACGCTCTGGGTCACGACGGGATCCATTCAGTCCTCCTCGTCCCCGGACTCGGGAGCGGATTCCGGCTGGGCGAGGTCCTCGACGACCTTGCGCACGCGGAGTTCGGTCCCAGCGAGCGTCTCGCGGCAGAAGCGGATCAGTTCGGCGGCGCGTTCGACCTTCTCGCTGAGCACGTCGACGTCGGCGGTCCCCGATTCGATCGCGTCGAGGATCTCCTCGAGCTCGGCGGAGGCCTGGGTGTAGGTCAGATCGGTCTTCTTGCGGGCTGACATGGGTCGTGGGGTCGTTGGGATCAGGAGCTCGGATCGGGGTCGAGTTCGACCGTGGAGACGGTGGCTCGGACCTGCCCGTCGCGGAGCTGGACGGTCGCCGTGTCACCCGCTCCGACCTGGGCGGCGTCGGTGACGATGCGGCCACTCGCGTCGCGGAACAGCGCGAAGCCACGCCGCAGCACGCGCGCCGGATCGAGGAGGCGCTGCCGCGCCTCCGCGGTCGAGAGCGTCGCCCTGGCACGCTCGACCCGGCGTTCGGCGGCGGAGCCGATGCGCTCGGACAGCCGGTCCAGGCTCGTCCTCCGCGCGGCCGCGTAGTTCCGGACGCCGAGGCTGACCCTTCGGCTCGCTTCCCGGAGCTGCCGGTCGCGCGCGACGAGGAGGGACTCCGCGCTCCGGTGAAGCTGCCTGCAGCAGGTCGAAAGGCGGGTGCGCTCGGCGTCGAGTCGACGCGACACGACGTTGCGGAGCTCCAGGCCGCTGCGGGAGAGGTCGTTCCGGGCTTCCCGGAGGAGTTCGTGCGCCGCTGCCCGCAGGCGGGCCGAGCGATCGACCAGCTCGGCGTGCGTCTCTTCCCACGCGTCGATCAGCCATCCGGCGGCGGCGGTCGGCGTCTTCACGGAGAGGGCGATCTCGTCGAGCACGGACGTGTCCCGCTCGTGCCCGATGCCGCAGAGGACCTTCAGCGGGTGCTGCGCGACCGCGAAAGCCACTTCGCGATCGTCGAACCAGGCGAGGTCGGTCCGTGATCCTCCGCCGCGCAGCACGCAGAGCAGGTCGAACCGATCCGCGCGTTCGGCGAAGTAGCGGAGGCCCGCGAGCATCGTCGGGCGAAGCGCTTCACCCTGCACCTTGACGGGCACGAGCGTCAGCTCGAAGGCGATGCCCGAAGCCTCGATCTCGCGCAGGAAGTCGTTCCAGCCGTCGGACTCGGGGCTCGAGAGCACGGCGATCCGCAGCGCCGGGACAGGCACCGGAAGGTCGCGGTTCCGACTCGTGAGTCCTGCAGCCCGCAGCTCCTCGAGGATCTGTGCGCGGCTGAGCGCGAGCTTGCCCAGCGTGAACTCGGGACGGATGTCCTCGACGATCAGCTGGAAACGGCCTGTCGCCTCGTAGAGGTCGACCGTCGCGTCGATCAGGATCTCGATCCCGTCGCAGAGACTGAGGCCACTCGCCTCCAGCTTGGGGAGCAGTGTCTGGGCGGTGCGCGAGAACAGCGCGACGTCGACGTTCGCCTTCACCCGGCCGCCGACGGTGTCCTCCTTCTCGACGAGCGAGAAGAACATGTGCGCGCGCCCGCGGTTCTTGTCGTAGTTCAGGACCTCGCCGATCACGCTCACGCGGTCGGGGAACGCGGCCTTGATCGCCGCGCGCACGCGGGTGTTGAGCTGGCCGACCGACAGCGCGTCGCCTGCGCCGGACTCGGGGGCTGCTGCTTCGACGGCCGGCGTCGTGGCAGCGGGGGCGCTCTGCGTGCCGGCCATGACCGCGTAGACGTCGGGGTCGATCGCGAAGTGGTGCTTCATGAACGCCTCGACCGCCGCCTCCGCGTGCTCGGTCGGGACCTTCCACACGCGGTTCGCCTTGTCCCAGCGTCGGCCGGGAAGCCCGCGGACCTCGTCGACGAGGTACTCGGAGTACGGAAAGCGGATCAGCAGGCTTCGTCCGTCCCGGTCGAGTTCGATCGAGCCACTCATCGAGGCCGCGATGGTAGCCGGGACCGCGGCGAGAGCCCGTGACGAAACCAAGGCTCGGGGGGCAGCGCCGCGCGGGTAGGGGTCACGAGTCCGCGCCCGCGATCAGTGCCGGGAGATGTCGGCGTGCCGCGACGATCGCTTCGTCGATGGTGATCGGCCTGCCGGCACACCTGGACAGGTCCGACATGATGTCGGGGTCGAGGCCGCACGGCCGGATCTGCTGGAACGCGGTCAGGTCCATCGCGACGTTGATCGAGATCCCGTGCAGGTTGGTCCACGAGCGGATCGCGACGCCGATCGATGCGATCTTGCGGCCCGCGACGAACACGCCGGTCCCGTCGACGGACGGCTCGGCCTCGAGCCCGAACTCGGCGCAGACCGAGACGCCGAAGGACTCGAGCGCGCGGAGCCATGCCCGCACGTCCCGGCGCGGCAGGGGAACGATCGGGTAGACGACGAGCTGTCCCGGACCGTGGTAGGTGATCCGGCCGCCGCGTTCGATCGGCACGATGCCGTCACGCAGGTCGGCGGTGGGGGTCGCACGGCCGGCCGTGAACACGGGGTCGTGCTCGACGAGAAGCACCTTGCCCGGTGATCCCTGCGCGCGGATGCTCGCCGCGACCTCGCGCATCTGCGCGTAGACGTCCTCGAACGGCTGCCGCCCGAGGACTTCGACCGGGACGTCCGCGTCGCCGGTCACCAAGCCTTCCTCCGATGCTCGCCGCACTGACGCTCTTCCTGGCCTGCCCACAGTCGATCGAGGCGGGTCCCTCGCTCGCCGAGGAAGGTGCCCAGGTCGTCGTCCGCGTCGTCGACGCTGAGCGTCGTCCGATGCCGGACGTGGAGGTCGTCGCCGGTCGCGAAGGCGCGCCGCCGATCGCCGTGGGGCGGACCGATGCGGCGGGAGAGTTCCGCTTCGAGGCGAGGGAGCCCGGCGATCACGACGTCCGCGCCGACGTCGACGGTCCGCGGGGCACGGGCCGGGTGCGGCTGCTGGCGCCGCTGCACGTCGCCGAGCGGCCGGCGCGATTCGCGTGGCGCTCGGGCGGCGCGCTGGTCGCCGCCGCGTTCGCTCTCGGAGCGCTCAGGCTCCGCGGCGCGCGCGCCCGCTCGTGAGAGCGTGTCGTCGCGGCCACTCGCGCACCGATGCCCGGGAGCCACGTGCGTCCGGTGGCCAGCCGGCCTCAGCCGCCGAGGATCTTGTCGACGCGCGCCTTCAGCTTGCGCAGGTCCTCGTTGCCGATGAACCGGTCCACTTCCTTGCCACCCTGGAAGAAGATGCAGGTCGGGACGCTCGACACGCCGAACCGCAGCGAGGACTCGCCCGCCTCGTCGACGTCGACCTTGTAGACGTCGAGACGGCCGCCGTACTCCTGGGCCACCGCTTCGATGGTCGGGGCCAGGGCCTTGCAGGGCTGGCACCAGGTGGCCGAGAAGTCGACCAGGACCGGGCGTTCGGCGGTCTGCAGCGTGGAATCGAGGGTCGCGTCGTTCAGTTCGCGGACGTTCGCCATGTGCTTGTCGTCTCCAGGTCAGCGAGCGCTCGTTGCGCCGCTTCACGAAAAAGGGGCGGCCATTGTGGGAGTTGGGAACCCGATCTCAAGGGGGACTTCGTCCCCGGTTCGGGCTGTCTGGCTCAAACCTCGCTCGGGCCGTGGTTTCGGCCAGATGGGGCGAGGCGTGGCTTTCGTGTCATCCGCCGGGGGTTCAGCCCCCGGTCCGGTTGAGGGCGGCCAGCAATTCTTGCAGCGGCACGCCGTTGGCTTCGGCCACGTCCTCGACCGTGTCGTCCTGCTCGAAGCCACACATCGAGCAGCCGCCGATGTGGAACCGCATCAGGATCATCGGCAGGTCCGGGTCGTTGCGGATCGCGTCGCCCATCCGGGTCGACGCGGTGACCGTCGGCTTCTCGCTCTTGCTGTCGGTGGTCATCGTTCGAACTCCTCGTTCCGAGGCTCTCGGCCTCATCGGGTCGCGGCGGCCGTCGGGATGCGGGCGAGCATTGCTCGTGCCGTCTCGAGGAACGCCGTCGCGATCGGCCCGCTCGGGTCGGACAGGGTGATCGGCATGCCGCTGTCGCCGCCTTCGCGCACCGGGATGCCGATCGGGATCTGCCCGATCAGCGGCGTGCCGAACTCGGCCTCGATGCGGGCACCGCCGCCGCTACCGAAGATCTCGTAGCGCTCGTTGCTCCCCGGGGGCTGGAACCACGCCATGTTCTCGACGATCCCGAGGATCGGGACTTCGATCTTCTCGAACATGCGGATGGCCTTGCGCACGTCCTGGACGGCGACTTCCTGCGGGGTCGTCACGACGACTGCTCCGGTGATGTCCGTGTTCTGCGTGAGCGTCAGCTGGACGTCGCCGGTGCCGGGCGGCATGTCGACGAACAGGAAGTCCAGGTCGTGCCAGTCGACCTGGAACATGAACTGCTGCACCGCCTTGTTGAGCATCGGGCCGCGCCAGATCATCGGCTGGTCCTCCGGCACGAGCATTCCCATGCTCATCACCTGGATGCCGTGCGAGACGAACGGGAAGAGGCGCTCCGAGCTGCCCTCCGGCCGGCCGCGGACGCCGAGCATCAGCGGGACGTTGGGGCCGTAGATGTCACCGTCGAGGACCCCGGTCCGGTAGCCGAGCGCCTGGACCGCGCACGCCAGGTTCACGCAGACGGTGGACTTGCCGACGCCGCCCTTGCCCGAACTCACCGCGATCACGTGGCGCGCGCCCGGGATCGGGCGCTTGCCGGGCATCCCGGCCTGTTCCGGGGGGGCGTTCACGAGCTTGACCTCCACCGATGCGATCGAGGCCACGCCCATCGCTGCGCGCTCCGCCTCGGCGCGGCATGCCGCGGCCTCGGGCGTCGACGTCTTCGGCAGGGCGAGCAGGAATCGGACCTTGCCGTCCTCGACGCGGAGCTCCCGGACAGCGTTCGAGCGAACGATGTCGGTGCCTCGGTCCGGGTCGCGGACGGTTCCGAGGGCCTGGAGGACGGCATCACGAGCGGAGGGGTTCGTCATGGGGAGTCGGGGCAGTCAGCGTGGCGGGGCAGCCTCCCTACGCCAAGGACCCGCTCGATGCACGGCCGACGCACGGATTCCGCGATGCGGACCGTCGGCGGCGGAATTCGTGCGTCCGTCACCGAAATGCGGTTGGGCGAACGACCGTCGGCACCGGGAGTTCCGGTCGGGAGGGATCGGTGGGCTCGGTCCGTCGGGGTCCGACAACCGATCCGAACGGTAGGATGAAGGGTCCGAGACGGGCTCCGACGCCCGCCGAAGCCCCCCGGAGTGCCCCCGAGATGACGATCCGAAACCTCGCTCTCCCTGCCATCGCGGCGCTGGCCCTGACGGCCGTCGGTGCTGCCCAGCGCGAGGTCGAGACCCCTGTGGTCAAGACCACTCGCCCTGCGCCGGGAACCCAGGGGCCGGTGATCGACGTCGTCGTCGGTGGTGCCGAGGAGGCCGACGTGGAACTCGGAGTCGATGACGTGCGGGCCAAGGGCGTCGGAAAGGTCCCGGGTGGCAAGACCGAGACCGTCTCGATCCGTCGGGACCTCGCGTCGTTCATGACTCCGATCGTCGGCGTCAGCCCACGGCGCGTCGCGCCCGGCCAGAGCGGCGAGGTGTCGATCGTGCTGTCGATGCAGCCCGGCTACGTGCTGCTCCCCGGCCAGATCGACCTCTCCTACCCGCGCAGCAACGACGCGATGGAGTTCGGCGACTGGACCATCGACGACCCGAAGAAGGGCCTCGCGGACGGCCCACTCCGCGGCCAGCCGATCTACGAGAACTACGCGCGGATCAGGGTTCCTTTCACGGTCGGCGCAGAGGCGCAGATGGCCAAGTGGGCGGCGGCGTTCACGATCACCGCGACGGTCACGGACGCGTCGTCGGGCGGGAATCGGGGCGAGTCCCAGGGCCATGCCGCCACCCAGATCGACGTCGGTCCGGCCCTGCCGACCCCGGGCGTGTCGATGGTCCGTCCCGGCTCCGCCGCGGGCGGCGCCCGCCCGGATGCCGCTCCGACCGGCGTCGGAACGACCGCCGCGGACCCTGCCGCATCGGCCGGAGGAGCCCGGAACCCGATCGGCGCCCAGTTGGTCGATCCGGAGAGCCAGGTGGGCGCCACGGCGATGCCCGGGATGCCGAGCGCCCCGTCGCCGGGGGCGATGGCCGGATCGATCAGCCTGATCACCCTCGTCGCCGGGGGCGCGCTGCTCCTCGTGCTCGGGCTCTTGGTCTTCGGCCGCCGTTCCTGACGGGCGGCGCCCCGAGTGCGGCCCGAACCGTCCGACGGAGCCGCCGGGCCTGCCTTCTCCCGGGGATCTGCGACGCGGGCCGAGCCGATCCGGCCGGGGGGCCGAGCGTCGTAGTCGGTCTGCTCCAAGCCTCGGAAAAACAGAGGCTTGGGTCATAGAGCCCAAAATCAGGGCAGTTTTTTCGCCCCGATGGGGAGGTCAGTGGATCCAGGCGCGTTCGCGCGACGTATAGCGCGCCCGCCGATGACCTCCCGCAGCCGTCGTAGCACCCGCCCTGCCAAGGGCGGCCGAGTGACCTTCGCCGACCTGGACGCCTGGCTCGACGTTCCGGTCGACCAGCACGAGCGCAACCTCAAGCGCGTGGTCCGCGAGTTCCGCACCAAGAGCTGGTCGCTCGAGGTCCCCCCGTCCCAGATCCTCGCGTCCTGCTCGTCGAGCCAGGTCACCTGGCCCCGGCTGTTCGAGGCCCAGGTCCGGAACCTGCCCCGGCTCGACCGGGCGGAGGAGTTCCGGATGGCGCGGCGGTACGAGTTCGCGAAGGCGAGGGTCTGCGACGCGCTCCAGGCTGCCGGCTACCGGCCGGCCGACGTGGACGACCTGGTGCATCGGCCCATCGCGGACCTCCCGGCGCCCGCCAAGCGGAGCACGGCCGCGGCGCGCGCCTACCTGGCTCGCAGCGGCGACGAACTCGAGCAGCTCCGCAACCTGTACGTCGAGGGCGCGCTCTACCTCGTGCTTCCCCCGGTGCGCCGCTACCGGGATCTCGGCGTCGACGAGGCCGACCTGATCCAGGAGAGCAACGCGTCGCTGTTCCAGGCGATCGAAGGCTTCGACTGGCGCCGCGAGGTGCGGTTCAAGACCTACGCGATCTATTGGATCCAGCAGGCGATCCTGAAGACCCTCTACAACGCGTCGCGGACCGTCCGCGTGCCGATCTGGGTCCAGAAGGCCTACCGCAAGATCCGGCAGGTCCAGGAAGCCAAGGCTCACGAACACGGCTACCTCCCTCCGACGGCCTGGATCGGCGAGGAGCTCGACATGCCGGCCGAGCGCGTCGAGGAGATCCTCGCGGTGCGTCGCTTCGCGGTCAGCCTCGATGCCCAGATGTCATCGCGAGACGACGACGGGTCGACGCTCGGGCAGATGCTCGCCGACGACGAAGCCGTTCCGGTCCACGAGTCGGTGAAGGAAGGCGATCTCGGCGTCGAACTGCGCGCGGCCCTCGCCGAGCTGCCCGATCGCGAGCGGATGATCCTCACCCGTCGGTTCGGTCTCGGCGGTGGAGAACCCGAGACGCTCGCCGACATCGCGCAGGACCTGGGCGTGACCGCCGAACGCGTGCGACAACTCCAGAAGGCCGCGATCGAGCGTCTGCAGAAGCCGGCTCCGATGGAGCGCCTGAAGATCTTCGGCTGACTCGCCCCGGTCGAGGACCGGCTCGGTCCCGGTCTGGCTGGTTCGCTGTTCGCTGTTCGACTGTTCGCTGTTCGACTGTGCGGCAGGTGGATCTCCCGCCGCGTGCCGATCACCACGCGCGCTTCCAGATCCGCGCGTAGACCTCGGGGCGCCGATCCTTCGCCACCGGCAGGATGCGGCGCATCGCGCGGACCTTGCGCGGCTCGACCTCGGCGAGGATCGGCTCCTCCTCACCCGAACCCGACGCGAGCAGGCTGCCCATCGGGTCGACGATGCGGCTGTCGCCCGGGAACACCAGCGAGTCGTCGCTCTTGAGCGACGGCTCCGTGCCCGTGCGGTTCGTGCCGATCACGTAGATCTCGTTCTCGATCGCGCGCGCCGTCAGCAGCGAGCGCCAGTGGGCGGCCCGTGCCTCGGGCCACTGGGCGGGCACCGCGAGGATCTCGACCCCTTCGTAGAAGTAGTAGCGGATCAGCTCGGGGAACCGGATGTCGTAGCAGATCACCACGCCGACCCGTCCGAACCGCGTGTCGAGGATCAGCGGTTCGTTCCCCGCCTCGTGGATGCGGTGTTCGGCGTTGGGCGAGAAGAGATGGATCTTCCGGTACTCGCCGAGCACCTCGCCGCGGTCGACGACCTCTGCGCGGTTGAAGACCTTGCCGTCCTCGAAGTGCGGTGCGGAGCCGATCACGAGGATGCCGAGTTCGGCGGACAGCGCGCGGACGCGGGCTTCGGCGTCGCGGGACGCTGCCTCGAGTTCGGACGTCCACTCGGAGACGAAGGACGTCGTCCACATCTCGGGCAGCACGCAGAACGTGGCTCCCGCCTCCGCAGCCTGTCGCAGGCCGCGCTCGGCGCGGGCGAGGTTCGCATGCGGCTCACCGCGCGCCACGTCGAACTGGACGCAGGCGGCGACGAAGCGCGTGTCCGACTCGGATTTCACGGCGGCCACCATACCGCCGGCTCCGGGGCCGGCCACAGGTCAGGTCCGCTCGGCCCGACGCAGTGTGGGCCAGGGCGGACGGAGGCGATCAGCCCTTGAAGAGGACGTCTTCGGTGCGGCTCAGCGGCTTGCGGCGTGCGGGCGTCGCATCCGGGCGGCTGTCCATGATCAGCTGGTCGCTCGGCTTGAACAGGATCGTTTCCTTGTCCGCGACCTCGATGCTCTCACCGCTGACAGGGTGCTTGTAGGCGCGACCCTTGCGGATCTTGCGCTCGAAGGTCCCGAAGCCCTTCACCGCGACGCGGCCGTTCGAGGCCAGCAGATCACGGACCGAGTCGAGGACCGCGTCCAGGACGCGAGCTGCAGTGCGGCGGGGGACGTTGAGTTCGCGCGCCACGGCCTCCGCGAGGATGCCCTTGTTGGCCTGACGGCCGAAGCCGTTGGCGTTGTTCTCTTCGTGGCTGTCGCGCTGGTCGTCGTGCGTCGAATCGATGTTGCTCATCTCCAGTTCCCTTTCCCTGCGTGCCGCGCCGTGCGCGGCTGGATTCCCCTGATTTGGTTCGCGAACCTGGGCCTCAGCCGAGCGGACTCGGCATCGGTGCCAGATACCCTTCGAGGCTCGTCGCGAGCTTCTGCAGGTAGCGCGCCGCGACGCTGGTCGGGAACGCTTCGCAGAAGGGCGAGCGCTTCAGCACTGCACCCTCCACGTTCTGATCCTCCGGAAGGAATCCGAGCCAGTTGAGCTCGAAGCCGAGGAATCTCTGGCAGCAGCCCTGGAGCTTCCGGAACACCTGCTCGGCCTCCTCGGGAGACCGCACGCGGTTGACGATCATGTGCACCGAACGCGGTGTGTTGCGCTGTGCCAGCACCTTGACCACGCCGTACGCGTCGGCGATCGCAGCGAAGCTGCTCGTCGTCACGCAGATCGTGTGGTCCGCGATCTCGAGGAAGTCGGTGACGTTGCTCGAGATCCCCGCGCCCGTGTCGAGCAGGATCGCGTCGCAGTGGGGGCGCAGGCTCTCGATCGCATCGAGCACGCGCGCACGTCCGCGCGCGTCCAGATCGGCGAGTTCCTTCACGCCGCTGCCGCCCGCGATGATCTTCAACCCGCGCGGTCCGTCGCCGATCACCTCGACGAGCTCCGCAGTGCCGGCGACGAAGTCCGACAGCGTGCGCCGCGGTGGAGTCCCGGCCAGGATGTGCACGTCGGCGAGGCCGAGGTCCACGTCGACCAGGATGGTCCGTCGCCCGCGCGCGGCGAGTGCGGTCGCGAGGTTCACGGAGACCGACGTCTTCCCGACACCACCCTTCCCCGACGTCACGGCGAACACCTGGGCCCTCCGCCCCGAAGGCTTCGCCTTCTCCTCGTCGATGCCGCGGATCGCATCAGCGACCTCGGAAGGCACGAGGTCGAGTCCCGGATCGAGGTCGGCGTCGCAGAAAGCACCCCGCTCGCGGGCCCATGTGACGAGATCCGTCACTCCGACCCCGAGGCGGTGCGCAGCCTCCGTCCATGTCATCTGGTCCATCGGTGTGCCGAGGTGGCGGTGCACCGTCTCGGCCATGTGTCCATCGGGAACCGCCGAGACCGGACTTTTGCGGGGCGGGGATCGATCCGGGACGCGCGCTCTCGGCCGGATCGAGCGCGCGAATTCCGGCCTGCGGGCCTTCCATTCCGAGCTGCGGTTGCTAGATTCCCCGGCCCGCTTGCTGTGGGGACGTAGCTCAGTTGGTAGAGCGCAGCGTTCGCAATGCTGAGGTCAGGGGTTCGACTCCCCTCGTCTCCAACGCCTCCCGACGGTCCTGACGGATCGTCCCGGCAGGCTGTGATCGACCCGAGGTCGTCACAGCCTGCCCCGCGGGCCTCCGAGCCGTAGACGCTCGTGACGGCCAACTCCCGTGTGGCGCGGACCGAGGGCCGATTCGCCATGTTGCGGCTCGGTCCAGGGGTCTGCCGCGGGGCCGGCTGCCGTGGATACGCCTCTCGCATCGATCGCCCAGCCCGGTCTCCTGCCGTGTCGGCGAAAACTGCATCCACGCATCCGGATATTTGGATAGAGTCTCCGGCCGCCCATGACCGTGGACGCCCTGCAGCGGGTCTTCCGGACCCTGAACGACCCGACCCGGGTCCGGATCCTCGCGCTCCTCGAGGTCGAGGAACTCGCGGTCCAGGACCTCGTTCGCCTGCTCGGTCTCGCGCAGTCCACGGTCTCGCGGCACCTCGCGATCCTGCGTGAGGCGGACCTCCTCCGCGAACGGCGCGAGGGGACGTTCAGCCACTCGCGCTTCGAGCCGCCGCGGGAAGGAGCCTGGGCGAAGGCCTGGGAGTTGACGCGCGAAGCGCTCCGCGACGATCCCCAGGCCTGCCAGGATCGCCAGGCGCTTCAGACGCTCCTCGAGGAGCGTGCGCTCCGGAACCGTGCGTGGTTCGACGCGGTCGGACCCGAGTGGGACAAGCTCCGCCGCGTGTTCCACGACGACGTCCAGCGTGCGCGGGCGATCGGCAAGCTGATCCCTCGCGGCATGCGGGTCGCCGACATCGGCACCGGCACGGGCATCCTCGCGACCGAACTCGCGCGGGCCGGCGTCCGCGTGATCGCGATCGACCACTCGGACCGGATGCTGGGCTCGGCCGAGAGCAAGCTGCGCAGCGAGCAGATCGACAACGTCGAACTCCGGAAGGGCGACGCGACCTCGCTGCCGCTCGCCGATGGAGAAGTCGACGCGGCGCTCGCGCACATGGTCCTCCACTACGTCGCGTCGCCCGCGGAAGCGGTCCGCGAGATGGCTCGCTCGGTCCGCCCGGGTGGCCGTGTCGTGATCGTCGACTTCGTCCACGACGACGAAGAGCGCCCGCGCGACCGCGAGTGGATGCGCAAGGACCTGGGGATGCTCTGGCCGGGCTTCGCGCCGGCCCGCGTCCGGGGCTGGCTCGCACACGCCGGCCTCTCCGAGATCGACATCCAGATCCACGTGCCCGATCCCGAGGCGCGCGATCTGCCTTCGACCTTCATCGCCGCCGCACACCGCCCCGAGACCCCGACCGAGGATGACTGACTCGTCTTCCGCCGCGCGCGCTTCCGCACGCTCTGAACTCCGCGCCACCCTGGCCCGCCGCGTCCTGATCGTCGACGGCGCGATGGGCACGATGATCCAGCGTCGTAGCCTCGAGGAAGAGGACTACCGGGGCGAACGTTTCGCCGCGCACCCGAAGCCGCTGAAGGGTGACAACGACCTCCTGGTGCTGACCCGACCCGACGTCGTGAAGGACATCCACGCCGCCTACCTCGAGGCCGGCGCGGACATCATCGAGACCAACACGTTCAACGCGACGACGATCTCGCAGGCGGACTACGACCTGGAGCCGCTGGTCCGTGAGATCAACGTCGAGGCGGCGCGCCTCGCGCGCGAGGTCGCCGACCGCTTCACCACCGAAGACCCGTCTCGCCCACGCTTCGTCGCGGGGGCTGTCGGACCGACCAACCGCACGCTGTCGATCTCGCCGGACGTGAACGATCCGTCGTTCCGCGCCGTCACGTTCGACGAGCTGCGCGTCGCCTACGCCGAACAGATCGACGCCCTCGTCGAAGGCGGCGTCGACGCGATCCTGATCGAGACGATCTTCGACACGCTGAACGCCAAGGCCGCGATCCTCGCGCACCGCGAGGTCTGCCGCTCCCGCGGCGAGGACGTGCCGCTGATGGTCTCGGTGACGATCACCGACCGCAGCGGGCGGACGCTGTCGGGCCAGACGATCGACGCGTTCTGGGCGTCGATCCGCCACGCGGAGCCGCTGACCGTCGGCATCAACTGCGCGCTCGGGGCCGCCGACATGTGGCCCTACCTCGAGGAACTCTCGAGACGCGCCGACACGTTCGTCAGCTGCTATCCGAACGCGGGTCTTCCGAACGCCTTCGGCGAGTACGACGAGGCGCCGTCCCGGACCGCCGACCTGCTCCGCGAGTTTCTCGACGCGGGCTTCGTCAACGTGCTCGGCGGCTGCTGCGGCACGACGCCCGACCACATCCGCGAGATCGCGAAGGTCGCGACCGAGTTCCAGCCGCGGCAGCCGGCGAGCCGCGAAGGCGCGCTCGCCGAGTTCAGCGGGCTCGAGACCCTGACCGTCCGTCCCGAGTCGTCGTTCCTGATGATCGGTGAGCGGACGAACGTCACCGGTTCGCGCAAGTTCGCCAAGCTGATCCTCGCGAACGACTACCAGTCGGCGGTCGAGGTCGCACTCGACCAGGTGCGCAGCGGCGCGAACATCCTGGACGTCAACATGGACGAGGGCCTGCTCGACTCGGAGCAGGCGATGACCACGTTCCTCAACCTGATCGCGACCGAGCCCGAGATCGCCCGGATCCCGATCATGATCGACTCGTCGAAGTGGTCGGTCCTCGAGGCGGGTCTCAAGTGCGTCCAGGGCAAGTGCATCGTCAACTCGATCTCGCTGAAGGAAGGCGAGGCCGACTTCATCGACAAGGCACGGCGGATCCGCGACTACGGCGCGGGGGTGGTCGTCATGGCCTTCGACGAGGCCGGGCAGGCCGAGTCCACCGAACGCAAGGTCTCGATCTGTGAGCGCGCCTACCGGATCCTGACGCGCGAGGTCGGTTTCGATCCCAACGACATCATCTTCGACCCGAACATCCTCGCGGTCGCGACCGGGATCGAGGAGCACAACCAGTTCGCGGTCTCGTTCATCGAGGCCACCCGCATCATCAAGGCGACCTGCCCCGGAGCGAAGATCTCCGGCGGGGTCAGCAACCTGTCGTTCAGCTTCCGCGGCAACAACGTCGTCCGCGAAGCGATGCACTCGGCGTTCCTCTACCACGCGATCCGCGCTGGCATGGACATGGGGATCGTCAACGCCGGGATGCTCGAGGTCTACGAGGACATCCCGAAGGATCTGCTCGACCGCGTCGAGGACGTGCTCTTCGACCGCCGTGACGATGCGACGGAGCGGCTCATCCAGTTCGCGAGCACGGTCCAGGGCGAAGGCAAGAAGAAGGAACTCGACCTCACCTGGCGCGAGCAGTCCGTCCAGAAGCGCCTCCAGCACGCGCTGATCCACGGCATCGTCGACTTCATCGAGGCCGACACCGAGGAGGCTCGACAGCTCTACGCGCGACCGCTCGAGGTGATCGAGGGTCCGCTGATGGACGGCATGAAGGTCGTCGGCGACCTGTTCGGCCAGGGCAAGATGTTCCTGCCCCAGGTCGTGAAGAGCGCGCGCGCGATGAAGCGCTCGGTCGCGGTCCTGACGCCCTACATGGAGGCCGAGAAGGCCGCCAACCAGGACACGCGGTCCGCGGGGAAGGTGGTCCTCGCCACGGTGAAGGGCGACGTCCACGACATCGGCAAGAACATCGTCGGGGTGGTGCTGGCCTGCAACGGCTACGAGGTCATCGACCTCGGCGTGATGGTCCCTGCCGAGAAGATCCTCGACGAGGCGAAGCAGGTCGGCGCGGACGTCGTCGGGCTGTCCGGCTTGATCACGCCGTCCCTCGACGAAATGGTCCACGTGGGGAAGGAGATGGAGCGCCGTGGCTTCGACGTGCCGCTCCTGATCGGCGGCGCGACCACGAGCAAGCAGCACACTGCGGTCAAGATCGCGCCCGTCTACCACGAGAACGTCGTCCACGTGAAGGACGCTTCGCGGGTGGTCGGGGTCGTCTCCGACCTCTTGGACGACGGCCGCAAGAAGACGTTGAGCGCCGAGAACCGCCGTCAGCAGCATGACCTGCGCGAACTGCACCGACAGAAGGTCGAGCACCCGCTGACTCCGTACGCGAAGTCGATCGAGCAGGGCCTGCGGATCACCTGGCGTGCGGCCGACGTGCCGACGCCTGCTTTCACCGGGAGGCGCGTGCTGCGGGAGGTCCCGCTCGCCGAGCTCGTGCCCTACATCGACTGGACGTTCTTCTTCTCGGCGTGGGGCATCAAGGGGAAGTTCCCGAAGGTCCTGGATCACCCCGAGCAGGGGCACGCCGCGCGGGAGCTGTACCAGCACGCACAGGAGATGCTCCAGGAGCTCGTCGACCGTGGCGCGCTCGAGGCGCGCGCGGTCTACGGCTTCTGGCCGGCGAACTCCTGCGGCGACGACATCGTCGTGTTCGAGGACGAGTCCCGCACGCGGGAGCGATTCCGCTTCTGCATGCTGCGCCAGCAGCGCACCTCGGCGCCGGATCGTCCGACGCTCTGCCTGGCTGACTTCGTCGCGCCGGTCGGCGAAGGCATCCACGACCACATCGGCGCCTTCGCGGTCACGACCGGATTCGGCGTCGACGAGTTGGCGAAGGACCACGAAGCCAAGCACGACGACTACAGCGCGATCATGGTCAAGGCGCTGGCCGACCGTCTCGCCGAGGCGTTCGCCGAGATGCTCCACCAGCGCGTCCGCGCCGAGTGGGGTTTCGCCGATCCGGAGTCGGTCACGAACGATCAGCTCATCGAAGAGGACTACCGCGGCATCCGCCCGGCCTTCGGCTACCCGGCGTGCCCCGACCACACCGAGAAGGGCAAGCTCTTCGACCTGCTGGAGGCGGGCGAGATCGGCGTCACGCTGACCGAGCACTTCGCGATGAGCCCGGCGGCGAGCGTCAGCGGGCTCTACTTCGCGCACCCGAAGTCCCGCTACTTCTCGGTCGGCCGCATCGACCGTGACCAGGTCGAGGTCTACGCGAAGCGCAAGGGTCAGAGCGTCCGGGACGCCGAGCGCTGGCTCGGTCCGAGCCTCGCCTACGACCCGGACTGATCCCGCCTCGCCAGCCGTTGCGAAACAGTCGCGAGATCGCAGCGTTGGGCGGGCGATGCCGTGGCGCGCCGAAAGCACGTCCCTGCTGGCCCTCGCGCTGGTCCTGGTCCTCGGTCTGGTCGCGCTCGGGGTGGCGGCTGGGGAGGATCGCCGTGACGTTCCGGTCTCGGTGACGCCCGTGTCGGACATCGCGCCGTCGAGCCCGAGCGGGCGCGTGGAGGCATGGGGCGAGCACGCGGGTGTCCTGCCGCCGTCATCCCGGGAGCTGCTCGGCCCGCGGCCAGCATCCATCCGCGGCTTCCTCCGCAGCGCCGACGGACGCACGGTCGATCGTGGAACGGTGACGGTCCGCGGCGGGGGGAGGCCTGCCCGAAGCGGGGAGGTGGGGCCCGGAGGGGCGTTCGCGCTCGGCGGACTGGGGCCGGGGACGTGGCAGCTCCTCGCGCGCGGCCCTGACTTCGCAACGGTGTCGGTCTTCGTCGAGCACCTCTCCGAGGGCGAGGTGCGGCTCCATGACGTCGCGGTCGTCCGGTCTCCCCGGCTCCGCGGCGAGGTCGTCGACCCGGAGGGGCGACCGCTCGCCGGTGTGCGCATCACTCCGTGGCGGCGGGGTCCCGATGGCGATGAGCTCGACGCGGCGACGGCGGTCGAGACCGATCGCGGCGGCGTGTTCGACGTGGGCGGAGGCGTCGGCGACTGGTCGCAGGTCCAGGCGGCGCTCCCCGGTTTCCAGACCCGGACGGTGCGACTCGGCTCTTCGCGCTTCGCGCGGGTCTGCCTGGAGCGGGTCGAGGGCTGACCGTGAAGGCAGCCCGGTATCGAGCTGGCTCGATACCGAAGCCGGGTCGCCGCACGGAATTGCCCGGAACGGGTGTTTCCGGTCCAGCTGGGAGCACCGCACCGGAAACAAGACGGCGCTCGTCGGGTTCGGACACATGCGAAGCCTGGGACTCGGTCTCCGGCTCGCGACGTCCCTCCCATCCCATCGTGAACGAGGTGGAAACGATGAGTCTCAAGTCCTTCGGGCACGGCCTGCATCCTGGGCTGCTCGTGGTCGCGTTGATGCTTGCAGGATGCTCGGGCGACGACGGCTCACAGGGTGTGCCGGGCGTCAGCAAGGGCACGATCCTGGGGCGAGTGACGAACGCGGCGAACGCCGACGCGCCGATCGCGGGCGCGACGATCACCCTCTCTCCTGCTCTGCCGGGTATCCAGATCACGACCGACGCGGACGGCGCCTACTCGGCCGAACTGCCGGTCGGGACCTACGAACTGACGGTTTCGGCCGACGACTTCGATGCGGTCGACCACGGCGTCTCGGTGCTGGCGGCCGTCGAGCAGACCTTCGACTTCGGTCTCCAGCCGGTCGCGATGGTTCTGATCGACATCTCCGGAGCGCCGGGTGACGCAGCTCCTGGTGAGCAGTTCGAGCTGTCGGCCAACGTGCGTCCGATGGATGGCTCGACCGTCCTCGGCTTCACGTGGACCCAGACCAACTCGGCCCAGGCGAGTCTCATCGGCGTGGACCTGGACACCGTGGACATCACGCTCGGTGATCGCACGGAATACAAGCGCGTGCTCACCGGCTACCTGCCGGTCCAGGACCGCTTCGAGGTCCTCGCGGTCGATCCCTATGCGTTCGAGCGTGCTGCGAGCGTCACGTTCCAGTGTGAGGTCGCGACGACGAGCGGGAACTACACGCAGAGCGTCGACGTGCACGCGCACCTGGACTTCGCGGACTGGAGCACGGGTCTGCGCAACCTGCCGGTCGGAGTGCCGGTCCTCGTGGGTGGCGCGATCCAGTCGGCCTACACCTGGCAGCTCAGCGGTCCTGCGGCATCGACCGCGACGTTGATGGACGCGAACACGCGGTTCCCGTGGTTCGTACCGGATGCGATCGGCGAATACGTCATCACCGAGTCGACAGCCGCGGTCTCGATCGCGGTCAGTGCGGGCGAGTGGTGGGGCGCCATCGAGGGCCAGGACGCCAACGGGCTACCCCAGACGATGTGCCAGACCGCGTGCCACGCGACGATCCACGCGGACAAGTTCGCCGATTGGTCGGCGACGGGTCACGCGCACATCTTCACGAACATGATCAACGAGGGTGGGCACTATGGGCCGGACTGCTTCGCGTGCCACACGGTCGGCTACCACAAGGACGGCTTCGACAGCACGAGCAACTACGCCGCGTTCCTCGACGAGATGTTCCCCGGTGGGCAGAGCCATCCGGACCCGGACAACTGGGCGGACGTGATCGCGAACTGGCCGGACCAGGCGGCGATGGCCAACGTCCAGTGTGACAGCTGTCACGGCCCGACCGGTCCGGGCAGTGCCCACACGCTGGGCGACAAACGGATCAGCGTGTCGGCCGGCGTCTGCGCGACCTGTCACGGCGAGCCGCCGCGGCACGCCCGCTACCAGCAGTGGCTGGAGAGTGGGCACGGCAACTTCGAAGTGGCGATCAGCCAGACCAGCGGCAGCTGCGCGAAGTGCCACACCGCCCAGGGCTTCCTGGAGTGGGCGAACAACGGCTACGAGGCCGACTTCCGCGGCAGCAGCGTCGATCCCAACGAGGCCCAGCCGATCACCTGTGTGGTCTGCCACGATCCGCACAACGTCGGCACGCGCTCCGGCAACGAGAACGACGTGACGATGCGGCTCGAGGGCGACACGCCGGAGCTGCTCGGTGGCTTCACCGCGATCGGCGTCGGCAAGGGCGCACAGTGCATCGTCTGCCACAACACCCGGCGTGGTGAGGCGGACGAGGTCATCACCTCGACTCCGGACCGCGCGCCGCACGGTGGCGCACAGAGCGACGTGCTCCTCGGCTACAACGCGTTCTTCGTGACCACGGGTGTCCGCGGGCCGCACTCGCTCATCGAGGACACCTGCGCGAGCTGCCACGTGGCCAGGACGCCTCCGCCTGCGGACCTCAGCTACAACCTGAGCGGGACGAACCACTCGTTCACCGCGACGGCCGAAGCGTGCACCGCATGCCACGGTGGCTTCGATCCAGCCTCGCTGATCGCGAACACCGAGCGCGCTCTCCACGACGTCGAGCTGCTCTACGTCGACGCTCTGCGTGCAGAGATCGCGATGCACGTCGCCGCGGGTCGTGAGGTCCGGGTGTCGGGCAGCGATCTGGCCGGCAACCCCGTCACGATGGTGATCGGTGCGACCTCGGTCGTCGGCGAGGTCCATCTGACCGAGTCACACGGCAGGGCTGCGATGGACATCGACGTCGACAACGGCGCTGGCCTGATCCACGTGAGTCACTGCCGCCTGAACAGCGATACCGCCATCCTCGACCTGGGGACGCCGGCGGGCACGCTGCTCGCGAACGGGTTCTCGACCAACGACGAGATCCTGGCCAAGGCGCAGTGGAACTACTTCCTGATCCACAACGACCAGAGCGGTGGTGTCCACAACCCGGGCTGGGTGACCGAGATCATCGCGGCGACGCGCGCGCAGCTGCAGGCGATCCTGCCGTGATCCGTGACGGTCGACGGGTGGGCTGCGGCCGAGACTGGTCGCAGCCCGTCGGTCGTTCGAGGGTCGGCTGAGTGCGCGCGACCCGCGAGGGTCACGACCCCGTCACGCAGGACCGGAGCGTGTGAACGTCATGCGCGTCCGGTCCTTCGTCACGCCGGGGAAGCGAAGCACCTGGTTGTGCATCGCCACGTAGACGCCGGGCGTGCAGATCTGGACCGCGACCAGGGCCTCCGTCAGGTTCTGGGTCGCATCGGTGTTGCGCATCACGAACGGGCGCATCGCACCGGTCAGGACGACGGGGACCCGCGGCGTGCCCAGCACCGAGACGATGCGCTCGCCGGTCTCCGCGAGACGGTCTGTGCCGTGGACGACGACGACGCCGTCGTGATGGGCCGCCATGCTGCCCACGGTCTCGGCGATCAGCTGGTGGTCACCGTCGGTCATCTCCAGGCTGTCCTTGTTCATCAGGGACACCCGGACCAGTTCGACCCCCTCGAGGCGCAGCGACGCGAGCAGCACGTCCAGGTTGCTGACCTGGTTCTGCAGCACCCCCTGGAGCTCGTCGTAGGTCTTCTCGATCGTGCCGCCGGTCGAGATCAGGGCGATGCGCTTCGGTGTGACGGACATCAGGTGCGGATGCTAGCCGGATGGAAGAGGATCCCGACAGGTCGCGGCGCGGTTCGGCTACCCTGCCGGGCGCCGCGGGGAACCTCCCGCCGTCCACGATTCGAACATGCGTATCCACCTCACCTCGGCGATCGGCCTGCTGGCCAGCGTCGTCGCACCGTGCCAGGACGGGGCGGCCGCGAAGCCGGCCGAGTTCCAGTTCCAGTCCCGATCGCTCCACCTCGACGGGGTCTCCCGGCTTTCCGATCTGCGGGGGCGCCCGGTCCTCATCGAGTTCTGGGGCAGACGTTGAGGCCCCTGCATCTCGTCATCCGTGCCGATGGCGATCAAGCTCCAGGAAGAGTTCGGCGACGCGCTCCAGGTGATCTTCGTCGAGTCCCAGGGACACGGCGCCGAGGAGATCGAGCGCTACGGGCTCGAGCGGAAGTGGTTCGGTGGGAAGGCCCTCTGGACCAGTGAACGACCCGTCCGCAACACGAGCAGCGGCCTGCCGAGCTTCGTGCTGCTGGATGTGGATGGCCGTCCGATCCTCGAGGGCAGCTCGATCCGGCTCGCGTCCCAGATGGAGGAAGCGATCGCCGCCGAGGTCCAGAAGATCCGCCGCGGGCCCGAGGACGCTCCCAAGGATCTGAAGGATGCGGCGCGCGACCTGCTGCGCGGCGGGTTCGGATCGGCGGCGACCGAAGCCGAGAAGCTGATCCAGAAGACCGAGGATGCGGAGCTCGCTGCTGCGGCGCGAGCCCTCGCGGCCGACGCGTCCGGTCGAGCCAGCGCATCAGCTGCCCGCATCGGCAGGCTCATCGACGAAGGCAGCTACCTCCGTGCCGAAGACCTGCTCGACGAATTCGAGAAGGCGGTCGACGGCAGCGATGCGCTCGAGGCGCTGGTCGAGCCGCTGCGGGATCGCCTCGAGGACGATGCGCTGGAGGAAGAACGGAAGGCCGAGAAGGCGCTCCGCAAGCTCGAGTCGGTGCTGTTCGCGAAGGGCGACGACGCGGTGCCGCCGCGCGCGCTGACCAAGCTCGCCGAGAAGCACGCCGGCACGAAGGCCGCTGCGCGCGCGTCCCACCTCGCCGGGCTCCTCGCGGACGGCTGAAGGCTCTTCGCAGGTAGCTGAAGGCTCCTCACGGACAGCTGAGGCGCAGCTGGCTGGGTCTGGGCCCGGTCAGCCTTCGCCGTGGTCCAGCGTGACGACGGCGGCCACGTCCCTGCCGAACGGATCGTGGTCGACCGGCACGACTTCGGTCACGCGGTATCCGAAGCCGACGAACGCGCCGACGTCGCGCCCGAGCGTGCCAGCATCGCGACCGACCATCACGACGCGCGACGGAGCGAGCACGCGCGCGACGCCGCCGACGATCTCCTCGACGAGGCCGGCCGCCGGCGGGTCGAGGACGACGACGTCCGGTCGGAAGCGCTCCAGCGCGAGGACCTGCTTCTCGACGCGGTCGTGGACGAAGCGGATCGTCACGCCGATGTCCGAGGCCGAGCACTCCGCATCGTGGATCGCCTGGGCGCTCGATTCGACCGCGACGACCTCGCAGCCGGCCCGGGCGAGGCGCAGTGCGAGCGCACCGCCGCCCGAGTAGAGGTCGATCACCTTGCCCTCGGGTCCAGCCGCCCGCGCGACGGCCTCTCCGATCGACAGCGCGCCCGCGTGCGTGGGTTCGAACCACGTCGTCGCCGACACGCGGATCGGCAGGTCGCCGATCCGGTCGGTCAGGAACGAGCGGCCCCAGAGCGCCGTCGTCCGCTTGCCGAAGATCCGGCTCTCGCGTCCCTCGTGGACGTTGAGTGAGAGTCCCGTCGCGCCGACAGCCTGCGCCGCCTCGGCGAGGCGCTGCGCGTGGGGGAGCCGGCCGGTCTCGGCGATCAGCGTCGCGTGTACCAGCTGCCCGTCATGGGATGCGTGTACCACGTAGCCACGTAGCGCCCTCAGGTCGCGGTCGTGCGCTTCGCGCGCGACCGCCTGGGCGACGGCGACCGCCTCGGGGCGGGCGGCCGGGCACGCATCGATCGGCAGCACGTGCCGCCGCATGTCGACGAGGCCGAAGCGCGGGCCGCGGTCCCCGCCGGTGGCGCGCATCAGGAGTCGGCATCGCTGGCCGCGCGCGTCTGCGATCACCTGCACGTCCGGAATCTCGGGCAGCGTGGCCTTCACGTGGCGGCGCAGAGCGTGGCGGAGTCGGTCGGTCTTCAGCTGGGCGCGCAGCTCGCCGTCGAGGTGCTGGACCCTGCACCCGGAGCAGGTTCCGAAGTGCGCACAGGCCGGGTCCGTGCGGTGCGGGCTCCGTCGGTCGATCGACTCCAGGTCCCCACGCGCGTGTGCCTCGTGGACTGCGGCCACACGGATCGTCACCTGCTCGCCGGGGAGGGCGCCCGAGACGAAGGTCGGCATGCCGCCGATGCGCACCATGCCGTCGCCGCCGTCGGCGAGCTCCTCGATCTCGACCTGCAGCAACTGGCCGCGCTTCAGAACCTGTCCGGACGTCATCAGCGCGAGTATGCGGCGGCGAGGCGCCGGATCCCCTGCGATTCCACGTTCGCATCCGGAACACGCGGACCCTCGAAACCGGCGCCATGACCGAAGCGCCGGTGTTCCTCGTCCTGGGTGCGTCGGGCGGAGTCGGCTCGGCGCTGGTCCGAGCCCTCCGTGCCGCTGGAGCGACGGTCGTCGCCGCGAGCCGGGACCCCGAACGTCTCACATCGCTCGTGTCCGAGACCGGCGCGATCGCCTGTCCGGCGGTCGATGCGACGACGTTCGAGGGCGCCGATGCGGCGGTCGCGTTCGCGGTCGAGCGCTGCGGGAGGATCGACGGAGTCGCCAACTGCATCGGCTCGATCCTGCTGAAGCCTGCGCACCGGACGACGGCGGAGGAGCTGGAGTCCGTGCTGCGCACGAACCTGATCTCGGCCTTCGCGGTGGTGCGGGCGGCCGCGCCGGCGATGCGAGGCGGCGGCTCCGTGGTCCTGGTGTCGACCGTCGCCGCCCGTCACGGGTTGGCCAACCACGAGGCGATCGCCGCCGCCAAGGCCGGCGTCATCGGCCTCGCGCAGTCGGCGGCGGCGACCTACTCGACCCGCGGCCTGCGGGTGAACGTCGTCGCGCCGGGGCTGACCGAGACCCCGCTCGCCGCGCCGATCCTGCAGAGTCCGGCGGCGCGGAAGGCTTCCGAGGCGATGCACCCGCTCGGCCGGGTCGGCACCGCAGATGAGGTCGCGCGCGCGATCGCGTTCCTGCTCGATCCGGCCCAGAGCTGGATCACCGGTCAGGTCCTCGGCGTCGACGGGGGTCTGTCGACCGTGCGGAGCCCGCGAGGCTGAGGCTGGTCCCGGAGCACCTCCGGCGCTTCGATCCGCGCATGTCGACGACGCGCGCGACGCTTCGGCCGGCCGGGCCCTACGACCTTGCGGTCGCGCTCCGCGGGCACGGATGGGTCGATCTGGCCCCGCATCGGTTGGACGGCGCGGGGCTGTGCACCGTGCTCGAGATCGACGGTGTTGGCGCTGACGTCCGCGTGGGGCAGGCGGGTGACGGCTCCGTGTCGGTATCCGCAGTCCGCGGCGGGGGATGGAGCCAGCCGCAGAAGGATCTGCTCCGCGTCGGGCTGCGTCGGATGCTCCGTCTCGACGTCGACCTCGCGGCGTTCTGGGCGGTCTGTGCCGGCCGCAGCGACTTGGGTTGGGTGCCCGTGCGGCGCGCCGGTCACCTGATGCAGTCGGCGACGCTCTTCGAGGACCTGCTCAAGATCCTGTTCACGACCAACTGTTCGTGGTCGCTGACGCGGGTCATGGCGCGGCGTCTGGTCGATGCGATCGGCTCGGCGGCCCCGTCCGGTGATCGTGGATTCCCGAGCGCCGGGGCCTGCGCCGCGCAGCCGGAGTCGTTCTGGCGTGACGAGGTGCGGGCTGGTTATCGGGCCCGTCACTGCGTCGCGCTCAGCGCCGCGTTCGCGGCGGATGATCGCTCGGTCTCCGGACTCGAGGATCCGGGCGTGCCGACCGACGAACTCCGGCGCCGCCTGCTCGCGCTGCCGGGATTCGGTCCCTACGCGGTCGGCCACGCGCTGCGTGGGCTCGGCCGCTACGACGATCTCGCGCTCGATTCCTGGTGTCGCGCGAGGATGCGAGAGATCCTCGGCCGTGCCGAGGCTCCCGGGGATGCGTGGTTCGAGCGGCGTTACCGGCCGTTCGGCGCGTTCGCCGGGCTCGCGCTCTGGATGGAGCTGACGGCCGATTGGCATCGGGGCAGCGACGCGTTCCTGTCCGCGGCAGACTGAGGTGGGCGATGGCGATTCCCGTAAGACTCGAGGAGACGGCACGCGGTGAGGACGATCGCCGCTCCTCGCCGTCGGCTGCACGCAACCGGCAGGACATCCTCGACGCGCTACGGCCACGGCTGCCCGCCACGGGAGCCGTTCTGGAGATCGCGAGTGGGACCGGCGAACACGCGGTCCACTTCGCGCAGGCGCTGCCCGGACTGCGCTTCGCGCCGACCGAGCGTGACCCCGAGGGTCTGGCGAGCTGCGTCGCCTGGCGTCGGCACGCAGGAATCGCGAACCTCGCCGAGCCTCGCGCGCTCGACGTCGAACGAGACCCCTGGCCCGCGGGCCCCTTCGATGCGGTCCTCGCGATCAACTTCCTGCACATCGCGCCCTGGTCCGCCTGCGTGGCGTTCCTCGAGGGCGCATCGCGCGTCCTGCGCGACGGCGGAGTGTGCTGCGTCTACGGCGCGATGTTCCGCAGCGGTCGGGAACCGGAGCCGAGCAACCTCGCGTTCGACGAGCGGCTGAGGGAGTGTGATCCCGGGCTCGGCGTGCGGCACCTCGACGCGGTCCTGGATGCGGCCCGCCCGCTCCGGCTCGTCGAGGTCGTCGACATGCCGAACAACAATGTGCTCGTCGTGCTTCGCCGTCCGGCTTCGGGCGTCAGCGACTGAGCAGGACGCTGCCGATCGTCTCGGCGACGAGCGCGTAGCCCTCGTCGTTGCAGTGCCCGTCGCGGACGAAGAGGTCGGCGCCCGGCGTGGCCATCGCGCGGTCGAACGCCGCCGCGACGTCGGCCAGCGTCGCGGACGCCCGTTCGGCGCCCTCGCGGATCCCGCGATCGACGACGGGTTCTCGCGTCGGGTAGGTCGCGACCACGAGCTGCGCGCCTGCTTCGGCGCAGATCGAGGCCATGTCCACGAGGTGACCGGCGAGCACCGAAGCCACACGGTCCGCGGAGCCGGAGGCGCGGGTGAACATCCGCTCGAGCCGCTCCGCATCCCGCTCGTCGGCGGGGATGCGGGCGACGCCCCGTTCGAAGGTCGCGCGGACGTCGGCGCCGCCGTGAGCATCGAGATACGCGGTGACGGTCTCGTCGTGCCCGTCGACGAGAGCTGCGGCGAGGACCGCGCCCAGTGCGCCGTCCGGGTCGGACGGCTGGATCAGGAGCGCGCGGATTCGCCAGAGACCGGCGCGCCACGGGTCGGTGCGCGGCAGCGCCGCGAGCGCGCGCTCGACTGCTGTCAGCACCGCATCGCGGCCGACGCCCGTGCCCGCGGCTGCAGTCGTCCGCCACCAGAGCGTCGACTCCTCGGGATGTTCGGCGAACTCCTCGCAGGCGGCGAGCACATCGGCCAACGACATCGGAGGCTGGTCGGCGTTGGCCTCGATCAGGCGCCGCCCGACGAGCGCGAGGCCTGCGTCCGCGCTGCCGGTCTCCGGGGCGAACTCGACCGATCCGCCGGGAAGGGACGGCCCGCGGAGAAGCAGGTTCGTGCCGCTGCGGGCGAAACGCAGCTCGACCCTGGGCTCGTCCGCGCCGAGCGTCACGACGTCGCCGTCGACCGTGAACGTCGTCTCGATGCCCGCGACCACGCAGCTGCCGTCGGCCGAGAAGCGGACCCTGAGTCCCTGGCCGCCGGTTGCGAGCCACGCACCGTGGAGATCGCTCTCGGGGGGCGGGGCTCCCGGGCCGTCACCGCGGATCGCAGATGCGAGCCGTTGCAGCAGCTCGATGGTCCGAACACGGATCGGGAACGCCTCTTCGGCCTCCGCGTCGAGCGAGGACCGCTCGACGGAGTCCGGTCGCTGGAAGCGGTCGTTGTAGCCGGCGAGCACGACGACGTGCGACGGGCGGTGCTCGGCGAGCTGCGACGGCAGGCGGCGCAGCACGTCGGCGGAAGACCTGCCCGGTCGGCCGCCGTTGACGACCCGGAAGCGCGCCGCCTCGCCGGCGTCGAGCACGCGCTGCATCGTGGCTGGGTAGGCGTGTTCCGGGTCGGACGAGCCGAGTCCGAACGTGAACGAGTCGCCGACGCAGAGCACGACTTCGCGTCCGTCTGCGGCGGTAGACCCGTCGCGTCGCGCGGTGTGGAAGAGCGCGAACGCGCCGACCTGCAGCGCCAGTTCGAAGGTGACGAGGGCGAGCACCACGCCGGCCGCGGCCGCCCGGAGACGGCGCGCTGCGCGCGGGCTGGCCGCCGACGGGCTCACCGCTCCTCGAGGTTCAGGAGCCCCGTGTGCGCGAGGAGCGCCTCGGTGCTCGGCTCCCGTCCTCGGAACGCGCGGAACACGTCCATCGGGTGTTCGCTCCCGCCGAGCGCGAGCACGGTGTCGCGGAACCTGTGCCCGGTCTCGCGGACCGCAGCCTCGTCGGCCAGCCCAGCCTCCTCGAACGCCGCGAACGCGTCGGCGCTCAGCACCTCGGCCCACTTGTACGAGTAGTACCCGGCCGCGTAGCCGCCGGCAAAGATGTGGCCGAACGAGCAGAGGAAGCGATCCTCGGCCAGCGGCGGCAGGACCGCGGTCGTGGCTCCGATCCGGCGCTGGAGCTCGACGATCGACTCGTCGCCACCCGGCTCGAACTCGTGGTGCAGCGCGAGGTCGAGGTAGCCGAAGTGCAGCTGCCTGAGCGTGTCGCTGCTGGCGCGGAACGTCCTGGCTGCGACGATCTTCTCGAACATCGCGCGCGGCAGCGGCTCGCCGGTCTCGTAGTGCCCGGTCAGTCCGATCAGCGTCGGCTCGTGGTAGCACCAGTTCTCCATGAACTGGCTCGGCAGCTCGACCGCGTCCCACTCGACGCCGCTGATGCCGGCGGCCGACTCGTGGTCGACCGTCGTCAGCATGTGCTGGAGGCCGTGGCCGAACTCGTGGAACAGCGTCTCGACCTCGCGGAACGTCATCCGCGACGGGATCGCGCCGACCGGCGGCGTGCCGTTGCAGATCAGGTGCGCGACCGGGAGGCGGACGCCCTGTCCGGGCGCGGCGAACAGCCGGCTCCGCGCGTGGCACTCGTCCATCCAAGCGCCGCCGCGCTTCTCGGCGGGACGCGAGTAGGGGTCGAGGTAGAACGCAGCGCGCGGCGCGCCGTCGGCGCCGAGGATGCGGAAGTAGCGGACGTCCTTGTGCCAGACCGGCACGTCGCCGTCGGCTGCGACGACGCGGACGTCGAACAGCCGCTCGGCGAGCGCGAACAGCCCGTGGAGCACGCGCTCGAGCGGGAAGTAGGGGCGCAGCTCCTCGTCGCGGAGGTCGAAGCGTTCCTCGCGGAGCCGCTCGGCCCAGAACGCGACGTCCCAGTGCCTCAGATCACCCTCGTGCCCGTGTCCGTGCGCGAACGCGGTCAGGTCCGCGAAGTCCCGCTGCGCAGCCGGCCACGCCTTCTCACGGAGTTCGTCGAGGAGCTGGCGGACGCCCGCGACGTCGGGCGCCATCTTGGACGCGAGGCTGAGGTCGGCGAACGAGGCGAAGCCGAGCAGAGCCGCCTTCTCGCGGCGCAGCGCGAGGATGCGTTCGATCCGCGGGCCGTTGTCGTGGTCGCCCTCGCTCGCACGGGAGATGTACGCGCGGTAGACCGACTCGCGGTGCGCGCGGCTCCGGCTGTGCTGGAGGAACGGGCCGAAGCTCGGGTAGTCGAGCGTGATCCGCCACGGACCGTTCTCGGCGTCGGCGGTCTCGGCGTCACCCGCGTCGACCGCGGCCTGGGCGGCGAGCTGGAGCAGGCTCTGCGGGAGGCCGTCGACGTCGTCCTTCGTCCGCAGCGTGAGGCCGAACGCCTTCGTCGAGTCGAGCACGCTGTTCGAGAACGCGGTCGACAGCTCGGCGAGCTCGCGCTGGATCGCCTGGAACCGCTCCTTCTCGGCGCCGTCCAGGCCCACCCCCGACAGCTCCGCGTCGCGGACCATCTTCGTGATGATCCGCCGCTGCGCGTTGTCGAGGCCTTCGGCGTCGGCGCGTGCGCAGAGCTCCTTGGCGGCGTCGTAGAGCGGCCTGCTCTGACCGAGCGCCAGGAAGACCTCGACCACCGCCGGCTGCACGGCTTCGTGGGCGGCGCGGAGCGCGTCGGCGTTCAGGACCGACATCAGGTGCGTGACGTGCCCCCAGGCGAGCCGCAGCGGTTCGACCAGCCGCTCGAGGGGTTCGACGAGTCCGCTCCAGGTCGGCTCGACCGAGGACTCGAGGGCGCGGAGGCCGCTCGTCAGCTCGTCGACGAGGCCGCGGATCGCCGGCTCGACGTGGCTCGCGTCGATCCGGTCGAACGCGGGCGGCGTGTGGGGGGCGGCGAGGAGCGGGTTGGCTGCGGTTTCGTCCATGGGCTGCGGGGAGCGGGCAGCGTCGAGCCACCCGCTCCGAGGCGCGGCGAATGATACGGAAACCGGTGCTATCGGCGCAGGAACGCCGCGAACTTGTCGCGGATCTGGTCCCAGCCGTCGGAGACGCCCTCGAGCTTGTGCTCCGCGAGCTTCTTCCCGGTCGCCGGGTCGACGATCAGGTAGTAGGGCGCGGAGACGAATCCGACCATGTCCTTCTGGAGCGTCCGGTTCTGCTCGCCGAGCTCGCGGTGGTCGGTGTGGATGCGGGCTTCGACGTATCCGTTGGTCAGGAGCTCGGCGACCGCCGGGCTCGGGAAGACTTGCTCTTCCATTACGCGGCAGTTCACTCAAGTGAAGCCGGTGAAGTTCACGAACACGAGCTGCCCCGCGGACTTGGCCGTGTCGAGCGCGAGCTGGTAGTCGTCCTTGACGATCGTGTGGGTGGCCTTGGACTCGGTCTTCGAGTTGGGCGGGGCGATCGCGGTGAGGACCGGGTCGAGATCCTGGCCCGTCGCGCCGAATCCGCACCACGCGGCCAGCGCGAGGGTCGCGAGCGTGCCGGCGGCGCTCTTCCAGGTCCGTCGGCCGTGGGCGGCGAGGTAGGACCGCCCGAGGTAGGCGGTCGCGGCGGCGAAGATCCCGGCCCACGACCAGAGGAACGTCGTCCGACTCAGCCACAGCGGGCCGTCGTTGAGGACCACGTCGACGTTGCTGACGAACTTCAGCGCGGCCGCCAGCTCGACGAAGCCCATGAAGACCTTGAGCTGGTTCATCCACTCGCCGGCGCGCGGGATGCCGCGCGCGCGGGAGGGGAGCAGCGACAGGATCACGAACGGGATCGCCATCGTCAGGCCGAACGTCGCCATGCCGACGATCGTCTGCGCGTGGCCGCCCTGGGCTGCGAGCGCGAGGAGGCTCGCGACGAACGGCACGGTGCACGTGAACGACGTGATGACCAGGGTGGCGCCCATCAGCAGAACGCCGATGTAGCCGCCCTTGGTCTGCGCCTTGCCGGCGGCGTTCATCAGGAAACGCGGCGGCTCGAGCGTGATGAAGCCGAACAGCGACATCGCGAAGAACAGGAACGCGACCGCGATCACGCCGTTGGTCACCGGGTGCGTCGCGAACGGGACGATCCGCGGCCCGACGAGCTCACCGATCAGCACGAAGCTCAGCACGATCCCGGCACCGTAGGTCAGCGAGACCGGCAGGACCTTCCCACTGCGCGCCTCGGCCTGCTTCGTGAACATCGAGATCGTCAGCGGGATCATCGGGTAGGTGCACGGCATCAGCAGTGCGAACAGACCCGCTGCGACGGCGCCCAGGAGCAACGCCAGCCAGCCGCCCTCCTCGCCGCCGACGCCCCCGTACTCGGAGCGCGCGGGCCCCGCCTCGACGACGAGGTCGAGTTCGAGCATCTCGGACGCGGGGGGCAGGCACGTCGACTCGTCGCAGAGCAGGTAGTCGACGGCGAACGGGACGGCCTGCGCGCCCTCCTTCGCGTCGCTGGGGACCCGGTAGGCCTGGCGGATCTCGAACTCGCCGGTCAGCCAGTAGTTCTCGAGTCCTGCCGTGTCGTGCAGCTTGCCGTCCGGGAGGCGGTTCGGGCCTTCAGCCTCGAGGCTGCCCGACGAGCTGACCTTGATCGGGTTCTCGTCCCGCGCCCCGTAGACGTGCCAGCCGTCGGGGACCGAGACGCGGACCACGAGGTCGACGGTCTCGCCGGCGCGGCTCCGCTCGGGCTCGAACCGGGCCTCGAACTTCGGCGCGGGATCGCCGAACCCGAACGGGTCCTGCGTCGGAGTGGCGATTCCCATCGCACCTCCGATGCCGATCATGGGGACCGACCTCGCGGCGACCGTGAACGTCGCCTCGCCGACCAGCTGTCCCGGCGGGTCGCAGCTGGCCTCGTCGCAGGTCATGTAGTCGACGGTGAACCCGACCGCGAGGGCGCCGGGCTGCGCGTCGGCGGGCACGCGGAACCGCTGGCGGATCTCCATCTCGCCCTCGACCCAGTAGCTCTCGAAGCCGCCCGCATCGTGGCGGTTGCCGTCCGGGACGCTCGCGGCACCGACCTTCTCGACCGCGCTGCCGGTCAGGCTCAGCGACGTCGGGATGCCGACCTCCTCGAGGGCGCCGTAGACGTGCCAGCCCGGGAAGATCCTGAGGTCGACGACGAGCTCGGCCTCCCCGCCCGGCGCCACGTCTGCCGGCTCGATGCGCGCTCCGAACGTGACCTTCTGGTCCGCGGTGGGCGTCGGGATCGTGGCCTTCGGCTTCTCCGCACCCTGGACCGTGAGCTCCGTCCGGAACGCTCGGGTCTCGGGCGGCAGGCACGTCGACTCGTCGCAGACCATGAAGTCGACGACGCCCTCGAGTGCGAGCGTCCCCGCCGCGGCCGCGGGCACGCGGAACTTCTGCTCGACGACCGCGGTCCCTGTGACCCAGTAGCTGAGGATGCCGGCCGTCTCGTGCGGTTCCCCGAGCGGCACCGAGGTCGGCCCCACGGCCTCGAGCCCGGCCGCTTCCTTCACCGTCAGGCTCGGCGGCGCGCCGATCTCCTCGTCCCTGCCGTAGAGGTGCCAGCCATCGGCGATCCCGAGGGTGATGCGGAGCAGGACCTCCTCCCCTGGCTTCGCGGTCGTCGGCACGAACGCGGCGCGGAGAGAGACCTTCGACTCGGCATCGCCCTCTTGGGCGAAGCCGGTCTGGGCCAGCCAGAGGGCGGCCAGCAGGGTGGTCAGCAGGCGGATCATGGGCGGGGGATGATAGGGGGGCAGCCCCACGGGGAAAGCGCTACGCGGTCCGCGGACCCGCATTGGGGCACCGGGTTTGAATCCCCCGGAGGCGCGTTCGAGAATGCAGGGCTCTTCGCAGACCGAAAAACTCCCCCCGGGCCCGGCGTCTGGCCCCCTTCCGGGAGGGGCAGGTCCCTTCGAAACCAAGAGAGAGCCCATGGGTCGTCCAGTCATCGTCTCCGCCTGCCGCACTCCGATCGGGCGCTTCCAGGGTTCGCTGGCTCCTTTCAAGGCGCCGGAACTCGGTGCGCTCGCGGTCGCCGAGGCGCTGCGCCGTGCCGGCTTGCCGGGCGACGCGGTCGACGAGGTGATCATGGGCTGTGTGCTCCAGGCCAACGTCGGCCAGAACCCGGCCCGCCAGGCGCTCCGCGGGGCCGGCATCCCGGACGCGGTCGGCGCGTTCACCGTCAACAAGGTCTGCGGGTCGGGCCTGAAGTCCGTGATGCTCGCGGCCCAGGCGATCAAGGCGGGCGACCTGAAGGTCGCGGTCGCGGGCGGCATGGAGTCGATGACCAACGCGCCCTACTACCTGCCGAGCGCCCGCGGCGGGCAGCGGCTCGGCCACGGCCAGCTGCTGGACGGGATGATCGCCGACGGTCTGTGGGACGTTTACAACGACTTCCACATGGGGCGGACGGCGGAGCTCGTCGCCGAGAAGTACGGGATCACCCGTGAGGAGCAGGACGCCTACGCAGCCGGCAGCCAAGCCAAGGCCTGTGCCGCCGAGGACGCCGGCAAGTTCGACGCCGAGCGCTTCCCGGTCGAGATCCGCGGCCGCAAGGGCGACGTGACGGTCTTCTCCAAGGACGAGGGGCCGCGCGCCGACACGACCGCGGATTCGCTCGCGAAGCTGCGCCCGGCGTTCCAGAAGGACGGCACCGTCACCGCCGGCAACGCTTCGACGATCAACGACGGCGCGTCGGCGCTGGTCGTCATGGACTCCGACGAGGCCAAGGCCCGCGGCGTGAGCCCGATCGCGACGATCACCGGCTATGCGACCGGCGGCATGGCTCCCGAATGGGTGATGATGGCCCCCGAGATCGCGGTCCAGAAGGTCTGCGCGCTGACCGGCTTGCGCGCCCAGGACTACGACCTGATCGAGCTCAACGAGGCGTTCTCGGTGCAGGCGGTCGCGCTGACGCGCACGCTCGAGCTCGACCCGGCCAAGCTGAACGTCCACGGCGGCGCCGTCGCCCTCGGACACCCCATCGGCGCGTCCGGCGCCCGCGTGCTGACCACACTGATCCACGCCCTGCGCGACCGCGGCCTGACCCGCGGCCTCGCCGGGCTCTGCCTCGGTGGCGGCAACGCCGTCGCCCTGACCCTCGAGATGGAGTCCTGATGAGCCTTCCGAACCGTGTGGCCGTCATCGGCGGCGGGACCATGGGCAACGGCATCGCCCAGGTGTTCGCGACCTGTGGTGCTGAGACCGTGCTCTGTGACGTCAGCCAGGCGGCCGCCGACAAGGGCGTGGCCGCGATCCAGAAGAGCCTCGACCGCTTCGTCCAGAAGGAGAAGCTGTCGGCCGCGGATCGGGACGCGACGCTCGCGCGCCTGACGACGTCCACCGACGTCGCGGCCGCGGTCGCGAACGTCGACCTCATGGTCGAGGCGGTCTTCGAGGACGTCGACGTCAAGCGCTCTATCTTCCGCGCGGCGGACGGGGCGGCTCCGGCGCACGCGATCCTCGCGAGCAACACGTCGTCGATCTCGATCACGACGCTCGGTGCTGCGACCAAGCGTCCGAGCCAGGTGATCGGGATGCACTTCATGAACCCGGTCCCGCTGATGAAGCTCGTCGAGATCATCCGCGGGCAGGACTCGAGCGACGCGACGACGGCGACGGTCGTCGAGGCTTCGAAGGCTCTCGGCAAGATCCCGGTCGAGGCCCAGGACTACCCGGGCTTCATCAGCAACCGCGTGCTGATGCCGATGATCAACGAGGCGGCCTTCTGCCTGATGGAGGGCGTCAGCACCCGGGAGGGCATCGACGAGATCATGAAGCTCGGCATGAACCACCCGATGGGCCCGCTGACCCTCGCCGACTTCATCGGTCTCGACGTCTGCGTCAACATCCTCGACGTCCTGAAGGACGGGCTCGGGGACGACAAGTACCGCGCGTGCCCGCTGCTGCGGCGGATGGTCGCTGCGGGTCACCTCGGCCGGAAGACCGGGCGGGGCTTCTACGAGTACTCGTGAGGGGCGACCGTTCCTCGTCACGCACCCGGCGGCAATCCATCCCGAACACGTCCGAGATCGCGCCATGACCGACACCCTTGCCGGCACGACGCCGCAGTTCGTCGACTTCCAGCTCAGCGAGACGCTGACGGCGTTCCAGGCCGGCTGCCGCGAGTTCGCCGAGAGTGAGCTCGCTCCGCATGCGGCGGCCTGGGAACGGAACCACGAGTTCCCGGAGGAAGCGATCCAGAAGGCCGCCCGGCTCGGCTACCTGCGGATCACGACGCCGGTCGAGTACGGCGGCACAGCGCTCGGCAACCTCGCGTCGTGCATCATGCTCGAGGAGCTGAACGCCGCGTGTCCGGCCGCTGGGGTCACGATCTCGGTCCACAACTCGCTGTGCTGCTCGCTCCTCGCCAATTGGGGAACGGAGGAGCAGAAGCGGACCTACTTCCCGAAGCTCGTGTCCGGCGAGTGGCTCGGCGCCTACTGCCTGTCCGAGGCGGGCTCGGGCTCGGACGCGGCCGCGCTCGTCTGCCGAGCGCGCGACGACGGAGACGCCTGGGTGCTCGACGGTCCCAAGCTCTGGATCACGACCGGCAGCGAGGCGGGGCTCTTCCTCGTCTTCGCGCGGACCGGCGAGGACCGCGTGAAGGGCATCTCTGCGTTCCTCGTCGAGCGGGGCGATCCGGGCGTGGGCATCGGCAAGAAGGAGCGCAAGCTCGGTCTGACCGCTTCGCCCACCGTCGAGATCCTGCTCGAGAACGTCCGCATCCCGAAGGACCGCCTGCTCGGCGAAGTGGGGCGCGGCTTCAACGTTGCGCTCGACACGCTGGACGGCGGCCGGCTCGGCATCGCTTCCCAAGCGCTCGGCATCGCCCGTGCCGCCCACGACCTGATCCGCGATCACCTGCGGACCCAGGTCGACGCGAAGGGGCGGTCGACCGCGCACCAGTCCGCGCAGTGGGAGCTCGCCGATCTCGCCGCCGACATCGACGCTTGCCGGCTGCTCACCTGGCGGGCTGCGGTGCTCCGCGACAGCAAGCTGCCTTGCGGTGCGAAGGCGTCGATGGCCAAGCTCAAGTGCAGCCAGCTCGCCAACCGTGCGGCGCGCGCGGCGGTGTCGATCCTCGGGGAGTCGGGGCTGGCCGGCCCCGCCGAGAAGCTGATGCGCGACGCGCGCATCACCGAGATCTACGAGGGCGCGACCGACATCCAGCGCCTCGTGATCGCCCGCGAAGTGCTCGGCGGCTGACCCGCTGATCTGAAGCAGCCCAACACCATGTCCGACTTCCAGCAGCAGCCCGGCTCGCCGAGCTACCCGAGCGATCTCCCGCCGCAGCGCGAGGGACGCCCGGTCTCGTTCTACCTCGCGATCTTCCTCGGGCTGCTGCTCCTGGTGTCCGGGGGGCTGAACCTCGTTCTCCTCGTCGTCAGCGCGTTCGGTTCGGCGGCGGGGGGGCTCGGGTCGACGTCGATCGACAACGGCAACTACGAGGTGGTCGCGGTGGCTGGCGACCGGAAGGCGAAGGACCAGATCCTCCGCGTCCCGATCGAAGGTGCGATCGCCGAAGGCTCGTCGCCGCTGCTCGGTGGCGGCGGCGGGAGCGTGACGAACCTCCGGCGCGCGCTGCGCCTCGCCGCGCGCGAGGACGACATCCGCGGCGTCCTGCTCGACATCAATTCGCCCGGTGGCGGTGTCACCGACTCGGACCTGATCTGGCAGGCGATCCGCGAGTTCCGGAAGGAGTCGCAGAAGCCGGTCGTCGCTCTGTTCGGCGACATCGCTGCGTCCGGCGGCTACTACGTCGCGGCAGCCTGCGACCGGATCCTCGCCCGTCCGACGACGATCACGGGCAGCATCGGGGTGATCCTGAGCAACACGAACTTCGGCGAGGCCGCGGCCAAGTTCGGGATCCACCAGGAGAACATCGTGTCCGCGCGGACCCCGTACAAGGACATCATGTCGCCGTGGCGCGCGATGCGGGACGACGAGCGCGCGATCCTCACTTCGATCGTCGACGAGATGTACGACCGCTTCGTCGACATCGTCGCGGAGGGCCGCCCGAGCCTGACCCGCGAGCGCGTCGTCGAGCTGGCCGACGGCCGGATCTACTCGGCCGACCAAGCGCTCGCGGCGGGTCTCGTCGACGAGATCGGCAGCGCTGACGACGCCTACGCGGTCCTGCGCGGTCTGTGCGGGATCGATGCTGCGCAGGTCGTCGAGCAGCGCCGTCTTCCGAACCTCTCCGACATCCTGTTCGGCGCTTCGGCGGAGAGTCCGTCCCTCGACCAGGACCTCGGCGCGCTGCTCCGCTCGTCGACCGGTGCGAAGGTCCTCTACTACTGGCCGGGCGGCCGCTGAACCCTGCGGCTACCCCTGATCGCTCCCCGTCCGACCCAGAATCCCACTCCCTGACATGCACAACCTGACGCTCGGCGACGAACTGTCGATGGTCCAGGACACGGTCCGGAAGCTCGTCCAGGACGTGATCGAGCCCGCGGCCCTCGAGCACGACGAGCACCGCCGCTTCCACGCCGGGGCGTTCGAGGCCCTGGCGGAGACCGGGCTCTTCGGCGCTGCGGTCGCGGAGGACGACGGCGGTGCAGGTCTCGGTCTCCTGTCCCTCGTCGTCGCCTGCGAAGAGCTCGGGCGCGCGTGTGGCTCGAGCGGCCGGCTGTTCGCGACCCAGGCTGGGACGGCCGCGCTGTCCCTCGCCGGCCTCGCGTCCGCGGCCGAGGTCCTCGAGTCCGTGCTGACCGGTGAGAAGCTCTGTGCGTTCGTCGGCCCCGAGCACGGCGTGTGCGCGGAGGTGGACGGCAGCGGCGCGAAGCTGAGCGGGTTCGCTCGCTACGTCACCGGAGCCGCCGAAGCGGGCGTGGTCGTCGTCGCAGCTTCGTTGGGCGATGGTCCCGTCCTCTGCGTCGTGGAGCCTGCGGCGGCCGAGATCGCTCCCCAGGACCAGGGACTCGGGTTCCGCGCTTCGGGTCCTGCGTCCGTCACGCTCGACGGCGCGGCCGCCCAGATCCTCGCTTCGGGCGACGAGGCGCACGCCGCGATCGCTCGCGCCGCGCTCGCGACGGACGTGGGTGCCGCCGCGCTCGCGGCAGGATCGGCGTTCGCCTCGGTCGATCTCGGCCGGCGTCACGCGGGAGAGCGGATCGCATTCGGCAAGCCGCTGGCGCGCCAGCAGGCGGTCGGACACAAGCTGGTCGAGGGCATGCGCCGCGCCGAGGCCGCGCGCCAGCTCGTCTACCAGGCCGCGCGGGTCGCGGACGGCGGCGGTGATGCGGCGCGTCTGGCGGCGCTCGCGCGCTTGACCGCGGTCGATGCGGCGGTCCACGCCGCAGACGAGTCGATCCAGGTCCACGGCGGCTTCGGCTACACGGTCGAGTACCACGTCGAGCGCCACTACCGCGACGCGAAGACCCTGGAAGTCCTCGACGGCGGCGCCTGCGCCGCGCGCGACGTCCTCGCATCCAGCCTCGGCTCGGGGGCGTGACCGCGCTCGCCACCTGTTCCGGCTTCCGTGACGACGTCCTCCCGGCCGTCGTCGCCTGCGGCCCTTCCGTCGAACTCGGGGATCACGTCCCGTTCACCGAGCTCTTCCCCGACCAGGACCGCGCGCTGCTCTTCGTGCTCGTCGCAGCGGCGGTTCGGATGAACGACGGGCTGCCCCTCGCGGTCGACGAGATCCTGGGTCCGGAGGTGCCGCACGCCAGTGACACCGTCCGCGTGTCGACGGTCACGCGTGCGGCGGTCGGCGCGGTCGCAAAGATCGGCGACACCGCGATGGCACGCGTCTGGGACGCGGCCTTCGAGCAGTTCGGCCGACCGCTGCCGGTTCCGGCCGACCTGACGCAGGCGATTCGGGGCTTCATCGTCCAGTGCCGGGCGGCGGTCGCGAACGGGTGGGAGGTCTTCGTCGTCGAGCGCCGCGAGGCCGCACCGCAGTAGCGGGTCAGGTCTTCCATGTCGCTGCGCCATCGCTTTCGATGGGGCTCGATGACGTCCGAAGTCGAATGCCCGCACTGCGGCGCGCTGTTCCGGAAGGGGCGGCTCGCCTGTCCGGAGTGCGGCAGCGACGCACGGACCGGCTGGGCTGCGCAGGAGGAGATCGACTACCAGTCGGTCGAGATTCCCGACTTCTACGAGGACCCCGAGTCCGGCGGCCCTCGGCTCACGAAGGCCCGCGTCCTCGCCGTGGTCCTCGCGCTCGTCGGCGCCGTGACCCTGGCACTCCTGGCCCGCTGATCCCACGCGCCCCCGAGCGGGCGCTCCGTCGATGCTGCCCGTCGGTGAACTCGCTGCCCTGTCGTGTTCGGTCCTCTGGGCGGCCTGCAGCCTCGCGTTCGCGAGCGCGGGGCGCCGGGTGGGAGCATCCGCGGTCAACCAGCTGCGCATCTACCTGGCTCTCGTCGCGCTGTTCGCGCTGCACTCGATCGTCGTCGGCACGCTGCTGCCCATCGGCCTGAGCAGCCGCCAGCTGCTCGTCCTGGCGCTGTCCGGTGTCGCGGGACTCGCGCTCGGGGACTACTTCCTGTTCCGCTGCATGACGGTCCTGGGGCCGCGAATCGGCACGCTGCTGATGGCGAGCAGTCCGGTGTTCACCGCGCTGCTCGCCTGGGCGTCGTTCGGCGAGGAGATCCTGGCGCTCGGGCTGCTCGGCATGGTCGTCACGCTCGGTGGCGTCGTGCTGGTCCTCGTCGACCGTCGCGCGGTCGAGGGCTGGCAGTCGGCTCCTGGTGAACGGCGCGCGTGGGCGGTCGCGTTCGGCTTCGTCGGCGCTATGGGGCAGTCCGCAGGATTCCTGCTGACCCGCTACGGCATGGCCGCGGTGGGTGAGGAGGAGATCACGATTCCTGCGTTCTCGGTGACCCTCGTCCGCATGGCGGCGGCAGCCTCGACCCTGACCGTGATCTCGCTGGTGCTCGGTGGCTTCGGTCCGGTGCGCCGCGCGCTCGCCGACCGTCGCGCGTTCACCCAGATCGCGATCGGCTCGCTGTTCGGCCCGATCCTGGGGGTCTGGATGTCGGTGGTCGCGGTGCACCACGCGAAGGCGGGCATCGCCGCGACCCTGATGTCCCTGGCGCCCGTCCTGATGCTGCCGGTCGGCCGCATCGCGTACGGCTCGCGTCCGGGTGCACTCGGCGTGATCGGGACGCTCGTCGCCGTCGGCGGGGCGGCCCTGCTGGTGATGCGCTAGCCGGTCGGTCGGGCGCCGTCGAGGAGCGCTCGCACCGCCTCGGCGGGAGTGAGCGAGCCGGCCCCGACGCGCTCCCGGAGCCCCGGCAGAGCGTCGTGGAACCGGGGTTCCCCGAAGAAGCGCGCGCGGATCGCTTCGTCGACGAGTTGCTCGAACCATCGGAGTGCCTGCCGGCTGCGCCGGCGCTCCAGGCTGCCCGAAGATCGGGCCTCGTCGATGCGGCTGCGGACTCCGTTCCAGACCACATCGAGCCCTTCCCCGGTGACGGCCGAACAGGTCTGGACGGCCGGGACGGCGCCCGAGCCGCGGAGGATGTGCAGCGCTCCCGCGAGTTCCGTCGCCGCGCGCGCCGCGCGCTCGGCGTTGTCGCCGTCGGCCTTGGTCACCGCGATACCGTCCGCGAGCTCGAGGATGCCCCGCTTGATGCCCTGCAGGTCGTCGCCCGCGCCCGCGAGCATCAGCAGCAGGAAGTCGTCGACCATCTCCGCGACCGCGGTCTCCGACTGGCCGACGCCGATCGTCTCGACGAAGACGACGTCGTAGCCGGCGGCCTCGCAGCAGAGGAGCGCCTCCCGGGTCCTGTGGGCGACGCCGCCGAGCGCGGTCCCGCCCGGGGTCGGTCGGACGAACGCGTTCGGATGGCGGGAGAGCTCCTCCATCCGGGTCTTGTCGCCGAGGATGCTCCCGCCCGAGACCGCACTCGACGGGTCGACGGCCAGGACGGCGACGCGGTGCCCTGCGTCGCAGAGGCGGACGCCGAGCGCCTCGAGGAACGTGCTCTTGCCGACGCCAGGGACGCCGCTCAGCCCGACGCGATACGCGCTGCCCGTCGAAGGCAGCAGGCGGCCCAGGAGCGTCTCGGCACCCTGTCGATCGTCGGCTCGTCGGCTCTCGACCAGCGTGATCGCGCGGGCGAGTGCCCGCCGGTCGCCGCGGAGCAACCCTTGCTCGAGGTCTTCGACCTTGGTGCGTGGACGGGTCATCGGGGATCGGGCTGCCGTCGTCGCGCGAGCAGGAGTGCGGAGCCAGCAGCGAGGCAGGCCGCCGCCACCGCGGCGAGCAGGGCGGCGAGCGGGCCGAACGGCACGCCCGGGATGTGGTCTGCGAGGTAGCGCCAGGACAGGTGGCGGAAGCCGGAGTCCTCTCGCCGCGGACGGGGGACATCCGCGTCGCGCATTGCTACCCCGAACAGCGGCTCGGTCGTGTCCTCCGAGCGGCGGGTGTCGATCCGCTCCTCGGCCGCGAGCCACGCGTACGTCCAGTGGCCGTGGAGTGGGCTGAACATCGGGTGGAAGTTCACGTTGTCGTTCAGCGTGCTCGGGTCGGCGTCCCATCGCACCGCGGCGGCCGGGTAGGCGAACGTCTGGTGGCCGGTGTACGACGTGACGAGCCCGCCGGCCGACAGCGCGCAGCCGAGCAGGGCTGCCGACCAGAACAGGACGGGGCGACGTTCCCACGGCCGGCCAATTGCGAGCGCCACGGCGACGAAGAGCACGACCACGCCGGTCAGGTAGCGGATGCCCCAGCACTGGCCGGCCGCCCAGTAGTGCAGCGTCGCGTACAGCGGCAGTGGTGCGACCAGGGTGACCAGCGCGAACCACGCGGCAGGCCGGCGACGGACCTCCGCGCGCCCGAGCTGGGCGAACGCGATCCAGAGAGGCAGCGAGAACCACAGCACGCCCTTGCCGAACGACACCAGGATCATCGGCAGGCCCCAGTGCAGCGGGTACGAGAAGAACCCGACTCCGCCGCTGTAGCCGGTTTCTCCCGGATCGCCGAACCGCCAGAGGTTCGCGTAGATCAGGAGCGCCGCGGGCACGAGCCCCCCGATCACGAACCACGCGGCGTCGAGCGCGCGTCGCCGCGAGAACGCCGACCAGACCGCCCACGCCCCGATCCCCGTCAGCGGCAGCGCCTGCGGGTAGCGGCAGAGCACGCCGATGCCGCCGAGGAACCCCGCCCAGAGCAGCGCGTCGACCGCGGCCCCGCGTGCGTACCGAGCGACCAGGGCCGCCGGCGCGAGCAGGAAGAACGCGCCCGGCATGTCGGACATCGTCTCGGCCGTGCCCGGCCAGAACTGGGTGGCGAACGTCGCGGTGGCCGACGCGATCAGCGCGGCCCGTGGCGGTGCGCCGAGCCCGAGGCACAGCAGGATCAGTGCGATCAGCGAACCCGCCGCGAACAGCGGGGACAGGAACGACAGGACGAGCCGCTCCCAGAAGAACTGCCCGCGGAGCGGGTCGTTCTTCGTCTCGCGGAATCGCTTCTCGACTTCGGGGAACGCCCGGTCCAGGGCCTGCGCGAGCGCGATTCCCGGCACCATCAGCGCCTGGTGTCCGATGGGGAACCAGACGTAGCCACGTCCGTCGAGGCCGATCCTCCCGTAGCGGGGCAGGTTCGGATCGCGGATGTAGCCGTCGACGATCGCCTGTTCGGCCGGCCACGTCGGCACGTCCGCGGGGAGCTTCTCCGCCTCGGCACGACCGACGAGCCCGGGCGATCCCCGGAGCCACCACGCACGGGCCGCGTGCATCGTGATCTCGCTGTCCGTGTTCTCGAGGTAGCCGTGCGCCGTCAGCCCGAAGCACAGCAGGCTGCCGACGAACAGCAGGCACAGTGCCAGGATCGGCGGGCGAGTGGCTTTTGGCGAATCGGGCGCGCTCATCGGCGGGCCGCAGGCTACCCGGCGCCCCGGGTCCCGGACAGGACGCGGATGTCGGTAGGGGCGCAACAACGGCGCTGGCCGCGCGTTCGCCGTCCAGGCAATCCGGCCGAACGCGCAGGGCGCCGCGGTCGGATCCGCCTGGAGTCCATCCATGACCTACCGCGACCAGAGCTACGATCTCGCCGTCCACTACGACGCGCACGGCTTCGACCTGACCGAGGGGCTGAAGGCCCGGTTCGACCAGGACCTCGACCGGCTCGCCACGCTGCTCCGCAGGGGTCCGGCGGCGCATCTCCACGCCGACTTCGTCCGCCACGCGCGGACCGGGGACCACCACGTGAAGACCACGCTGCGGATCGACCGCGGCCCGGCGTTCTTCACCGGCGAGCGGGACGTCCTGCCCGGCCCGGCATTCAAGCGCTGCGTGCACAAGCTGATCCGCAAGGTCGAGGCGTTCCGGCGTCGCATCGAGGGTCTGCAGCCGGGCGCTGCAGACCTCGCCCCCCGGGTCCAGGCAACGGTCGAGCCACCGTTCGAGGCGCTCGGACGTGCGGTCGATGATGGTGACTACACGGCGTTCCGCGACGCGATGCGCGTGTTCGAGGACTCTGTCGCCGCGCGCGTCGGGCGCCTGATCGAGAGGTTCCCGGAGGCCACAGCGCTGCTCGGTGACGGACTCCTGGTGTCCGAGGTCGTCGAGGAGGTGTTCCTCAACGCGTTCGAGGCGTTCGGCGGTGCGGCCCGCCGACCGACGGTCCTCAGCGACTGGATCGAGTCACTGATCGAGCCCTCGATCCAGCAGCTCCTCGCTGACCCTGACGGCGAGCGGGAGAACGTCGCTTTCGTCCGCTCGCTCGTCAGCGAGCGGACGACGTGAGTCGTGTGCCGGCGGGGGCTCGTCCTCGTGCCCTCACCGTGGTTCGACTCCTCCCCTGGTGCTCCGGTCGGACAGCGTCGAAGCGCTCGATGGCAGCGTGCGCGTCTTCGGTGCGCACAGCTTGCCGCGGACGTGGTCGTCGACGCGGACCGGCTGATAGCGAGGGCCCCGGCCGTCGACGAAGGCTGGCAACGGCGCGACGACGACGTCGGGGTCCGGGTAGTGGAACCATGCGAACGACCGTCTGCGCGCTGCGCCGCCGCCGGACTGCGGCACGACACGGTGCAGCGTCGATGGCCACAGGTCGTTGGTCCACATCGCCAGGAGATCGCCGACGTTCATCAGCAGGTTGCCGGGCGTCGGCACGACGTCGACCCACCTGTCGTCCGAGCCGAGGATCTGGAGGCCCGGCACGGGGTCGGCCGCGAGAAGCGTGTAGCTCGTGTAGTCGGAGTGCGCGCCCATCCGGAGCTGGCCGTCCAGCAGCTTCTCGCCGCCGCCCGGGTCGGGGCGGTAGTCGATGCAGGCGAGCATGTCCGGGCCGCGTGTCGAGCGGGCGCGGAGGTCCGGGATGCCGAGGGCACCGCCGAGCATGTCGTCGAGCCGCGCGCCGATCCGGCCCATACCCTCGAGCATCGCGAGCGCCGCTCTCCGCAGTCCGGGGACCACGTCGTCCGGCCAGGGCGTCGGTTGGACGAGGTCCGACCACGCGGCAGGGCTGTCCGTTCCAGCGTTGAAGCTCTCGAACAGGTCGGGGGGAGAGCTCTCTCCGAGCGAGTAGGCGAGCGCCTCGCTGCCCTTGGCCCGGAATCCGCGGTTGGCGAGCGGGTCCGGATGGACGAAGCGCCCCTTCACGTCGGGCGGCAGTGCGAAGAACTGGTCCGCGGCTGCCCGCAGCGCAGCGGGCAGCTCCTCGGCGAGTCCGTGGCCCGTGAGCTCGACGAATCCCGACGCCTCGAGCGCTGCCGCGAGTCGCTTCGTGCAGTCACCGTCGGAGAGGTCGACCAGCGGGATCATCGGTGGATCGGAGCCGTGCCGGGCAGAGGGGAGGAACCGATCGCTAGCGATCGCGTCGCGCCTTCTCGGTCAGAGCTTCGAGAGCCGCGAGATCGGGTGTGACGGGCGCACCGGTGGTGGCGTCGCGCGGGAACTGTGCGTCGAAGGCGTCGAGCCGCTGCACCATGCCACGCGCGAGATCGAGCGCGAGTTCCGGGCGTGCGCCGACGAGGTTCTCCGCCTCGCCGATGTCGGTGGACAGGTCGAAGAGTTCCCAGGCTCGCGGGCCGTAGCTGTGGATCAGCTTGAACGCCCCGCTGCGGAACACCGTGAAGTGATCGTCGTTGTGTCCGTGCGGGAAGTGGACGAGCCACTCCTGGGGCCGGTGGGTGCCGGGCATACCACGTAGGTACGGCCCCAGGTCGCGGCCGTCGATCTCGTGCTCGATGGCCACGCCGCAGGCGGACGCCACGGTCGCGAACAGATCTTCGCAGACGACGAGGTCGCCCTCGACCGAGCCTCCCTCGATGGTCAGCGCCTTCTGCAGCGGGTGGTCCGGGTCGGGCTCAGCCCAGCCGATGACGAGGGGCACGCGGATCCCGCCCTCGTGTCGCGTGCCCTTCTTGCCGCGGAGCGGCCGGTTCGGCGGGCCGTCGCTGCCGTTGTCCGAGAAGAACACGACCAGCGTCTCCCCGGCGATGCCGAGCTCGTGCAGATGGGCCATCAGGTCCCCGAGCGATCGGTCCATGCCCTCGACCATCGTCGCGAAGGCGAGCGGCATTCCCTCCAGGTCTGGATAGCCGTCCGCGAAGCGCGCGTCGACCTCGAACGGCGCGTGCACCGCGTAGTGGGCCATGTAGGCGAAGAAAGGCTGCTCCGCAGCGACAGCCGCGTCGATCGCCCGGGCCATCTCCCGCGTCAGCGCTTCGGTCAGGAACACGTCCTCGCCGTGGTAGGCGTCGAGCCCGGGCACGTCCCACATCGTTCCCCCTCCCCGCCACGCAGCGGAGAAGTCGTGCTTACCGTGGTAGCTGCCCGGGCCGCCGGCGCCGTGGCCACCGATGTTGACGTCGAACCCGATGTCGCGCGGATCACCACCGAACGTGCCGTTGCTGCCGAAGTGCGCCTTGCCGGCGTGGATCGTCCGGTAACCGGCTTTCTGCAGCAGGCGAGGCAGCGTGACGTCCGACTCGTCGACACCCGCCTGACGCCAAGCAGGGGAGCGCAGGTGCTTCACCTGGTTGCTGCCGGTGTCCTGCGGGACGTCGGGATGCGTCCAGGTCGTGACGCGATGGCGCGCCGCGTTCATGCCGGTCATCAGCGAGACGCGGGTCGGCGTGCAGACGCTGCACGCGTAAGCCTGCGTGAACTTCATGCCCCGGTCGGCGAGGGCCTCGAGGTGCGGCGTCCGATAGCGTCCGTTCAGCGGCGCGTCGACCAGATCGCCTTCGGCGTTCGACACGAACCGCTCCGACGTGTCGGCGACCCCCATGTCGTCGACGAGGAAGAACAGGATGTTCGGGCGCGCCTCACGCTGCTGCGCGGGTGCCCATGCGAGGAGCGTGAGCGCGGCCAGCGCGGCCGCTATGCGAGGGAGGGCGGTCACCCGAGGCATCGTGCCCCCAGCGCCGCTGCCCGTGAAGCGAGCGGCCCACAAGATCCGGGAGTCGGGATCACGCTCCAGGAGCGGCCAGTGCAGGCAGGATCGATGCACGGTTCGCGATCGCGTACCGGCACAGCTGCACGTCGAGTCTGTGGTCGACCTCGTAGAACGCCGTGTCGAGCTCCGCGAGTCGAGCCGTCACTGCGCCGTGCCACTCCGCGATGCGCTCGCGACGCGTTGCGAGGTCGGGCGGAAGCGGGCCGCGCATCAGCAGGCGGATCGCTTCCTGCCAGATCTCCGCGACCTCTCGGGGGCCGACCGCCCGGAGGCCAGCCTCGAGCACCTCCGCTTCGTCTTCGTCCAAGCACTCGAGCGCGTGGACGATTCCTCCGTTTCGCGCGTAGGAGCAGGCGAGCGACAGGGTGTGGTGGTAGCGCGCCTCCAGCGACTCGGCCCGCGTCGGGTCGACGAACGGAGACTCGGGGAGATCGTGGAGGCGGCAGAGCAGTCCCGCCGCGGTGTCGCTGAGGTCTTCGGCGTCGCGCGCGATCGCGGACTCGAGCGCCGTACGGGCCTGAGGGCTTCCCAGGTCGACCAGCGCGCGCAGCGCTGCGGTGATCGCGCGGCACGCGCGGTATCCGGGGACCTGCGGGTCCATACGGCGGATCACGTCGAGCAGCTCCCGCTCGTCGAGCTCGAGCATCGGCAGCAGCGCTTCGACCCAGCGTGCGTCTGCAGAATCCACCGTCTGCCTCCACAGTTCCGCGAGCGTCGACGCGGGTATCCGGGCCCCCTGTCGGTGGAGCTCGACCAGCGCGTCGAGGCGCCCACCGGAGCCCGCACGGATGCCGTCCAGGATCTCCTCGGTCGCAGCCTCCCGATCCAGCGCGAGCAGCGCGCGTGCTGCCATTGCCGCGCTTCCGTGGGCCGGGCCGTCGAGTGCGCGGACGAGCCCGGGCAGCAGCGCCCGGATGTGGTCCGGCGTCGCGCGGCCGGCGGCGAACGCCTGCGCCAGGCCTGCGGCGACGTCTCGACCGGTGTCGGCCGAGTCGAGCGCCGGGACGAGCACGTCGAGGTGATCGGGGTCGCCGGTCGCGGCGAGGGCTTCGAGGACTTCTCCGGCAGAACCCTTGGCGCCGTCGACGCAGGCGCGGAGCGCATCGGCAGCCGACGGGGGTGCGGGTTCGGGCAGCAGTCGGACGAGGAGCTTCCTCGCGCGCTCGGATTCCTGGCACTGCGGGTCGGCAAGCCCGGCCACGAGCGCCGGCACGCAGCCGTCGTCACTCGAGGACACGAGCTGCTGCAGGCGCATCCGTATCAGCTCGAAGTCCTGGCTTGGATCGACGAGAGCGTGGATCAGGTCCTCCGCGTCGGGCGGCGACTCGCGGTCCGCTTCGAGTGCGGCATCCTTCCGTCGAAACCAAACCGCGACGTCGTCGCGGGCGGAGGGGTCGGTCAGCCAGTGCCCGTAGCTGCCCGGTTCGTGTTCGACTCGTTCTGCCCAGGGGAGGCGACGCCGGCACGAGTACAGGTAGACGGTCGTCGCGAGCGCGAACAGCACGTAGCCGTACAGCCAGCCCGGGATCGCGGCTCGCTGGTCCGCGTCGAGGAACGGCAGGAGGACCAGCGCTATGGCGGGCAGGGTCCACGCGGCGAGCAGCGAGTCCACGCCGTCCTTCGCTCCCCGCAGCGTCCGGAAGCCGCCCCAGATCCACAGCGCGGCGCTGATCGCGTGCGCTGGCCGTACGTCGTTGCCGGCCTGGACGTCGGCGGCGATGGCTGCGGCACCCAGCGCGCCGACCCCGATCGAGCACCAGGCCAGCGACCGGAGCAGGTAGGGGAGCTTGCGCGGTCGGATGTACATCGGCGTTCGGGGTGCGTCTGGTCTCGGGCCGCCCTCAGACCGACTCTTCTACGCCCGGGCGCGCCATCGCGTCGAGCTCGTCACGTGCGAACCAGGACAGGAGTCCGGGCGTGACGACGAAGTCGAGGAGCGTGTTGGTGACGAGACCACCCAGGATCACCGTGGCGACGGGATAGAGGATCTCGCGGCCGGGTTCGTCTGCGGCCAGCGCGAGTGGCACGAGTCCGATGCCGCTCGTCAGTGCGGTCATCATCACCGGCACGATCCGCTCCCTCGCCGCCAGGACCAGCAGGTCCTCGGAGAAACCGCGGCCCTGCTCGCGCATCAGTTCGACCGCGTGGTCGACGAGCAGGATCGCATTGCGCGTCGCCATCCCGAGCAGCGCGATCATCCCGACCATGCTGGCGATCGAGACGGCCTGCCCGGTCCACATGATCGCGATCACGGCGCCCACGAACGCGATCGGGCGGGACAGGAGCACGAGGTGGGCGAGTAGCAGCGATCGGAAGTGCAGGTAGAGGATCAGCACCATCGCCGCGAGTGACAGCACGCTGAGCGACACGATGATCCGGGATGCCTCCTGCTGCGCCTCGAACTGCCCTGAGAGTCGGATGCCGTAGCCGGGCAGGTCGGCCAGCTCGGCGCGGACCGGCTCGAGCGCTCGCTCGACGTCCGCGACGACGTCGCCGAGCGGGCGCTCCGCGACGTTGTGACGCACCACGAGGCGGCGTTCGACGTTCTCGCGCCGCACCTCGTTGGGCGTCTTCGTCATCCGGACTTCCGCCACGTCGCCGAGGCGCACGAGCTCGCCAGCGCGCGACCGGACGAGCAGTCCGCCGAGGTCCTGGAGATCTGCGCGATCCTCGCTCCGCAGTCCCACCTTGATGGGATAGCTGACGCGGCCCTCGCGGAGTCGGGAGACCTCTTCGGTGCCCATCGCCAGTGCGACCGTGCTGGCGATGTCATCCACCGTGACGTTGAGCCGCGCCATGTCGGCCCGCCTCGGCGAGACCTCGACCTGGTCGACTTCGATCAGCGGCTCGACGTAGAGGTCGCGGACACCGGGGATCCCGTGGATGGCCTCTTCGACCTCGGCGGCGATCTCGCGCAGAACGCGGAGGTCCGGACCGGTCAGCTTGATCGCGACCTGGGCGGTGACGCCTGACAGCATGTGGCTGAGCAGGTGTGCCAGAGGCTGCTCGGTTTCGTTCGCGAGGCCCGGGAAAGCCTCTGCCACTTCGTGGCGGATCTCCTCGAGGATCTCGTCGCGGCTGCGGCTCGATTCCGGGTCGAAGGACACGATCGCCTCGGTCGTGCTGACCGGCATGATGTGCTCGTCACCCTCGGCGCGGCCGGTGCGGCGTGCGACGTGCGCGACGCCCTCGACCTCGAGAAGCACGTCCTCGAGCCGCCGCCCGAATCGGTCCGACGTGGCGAGGCTGGTGTCGGGCGGGAGCATGATGTTGACCTGCGCCGACCCCTCGTTGAACGGCGGCAGGAACGTCGTTCCCCGGAGCGCGAGGATCAGCGCCGCGCCGAGGAAGAGCGACAGCGCCACTCCGAGGATCGGCGCGGGCCGGGCGATCGACAGCCGCGCGAGCCCGTCCGCCGCGCGCCGGAGACCCTCGACGACGCGGCCTCCGTACTCCGCGTGGTCGAGGGCCTGGCTCGACTGCTTCGTGCTACCGAGCAGGAGCAGGCAGAGCACGGGTGTCACGGTCAGCGCGACGAGCAGCGAAGCCGTGACGCTGACGATGTAGGCGAGTCCGATCGGCAGGAACAGCCGTCCCTCGATGCCGGTCAGGAAGAACAGCGGCAGATAGACGACGGTGACGAGCAGGGTGCCGTAGGTCACGGGCTTGCGGACCTCGCACGACGCCTCGTAGACGACGTGGAGAGCGTCGCGGGGTCGCGTGCGTTGGCGATTCTCGAAGAGGCGGCGGTAGACGTTCTCGACGTCGACGATCGCGTCGTCCACCAGCGTTCCGATCGCGACGGCGAGCCCGCCGAGCGTCATCGTGTTCAGGCTGAGTCCGAACGCGGAGAAGACCATCGCCGCGATGGCGACCGACAGCGGGATCGCGGTCAGCGTGATCCACGTCGTCCGCAGGTTCATCAGGAACAGGAACAGGACCAGCACGACGAGGATCGCGCCGTCCCGCACAGCGCCCGTTACGTTCTCGATCGCGCGATGGATGAAGTCGGCCTGTCGGAACAGTCCGTCGACGCGTTCGATGTCCTGCGGAAGCTGGGCCTGCAGCGCGTCGAGCTCGGACTCGATGCGTTCGGTCAGCTCGACGGTGTCGATCCCGGGCTGCTTGGTGACGACGACCAGTACACCCGGTCCACCGTCCACGCCGGCGTCCCCGGTGCCGATCCTCGATGGCCCGAACGTCACTTCGGCGACATCCGAGAGGCGCACCGGGCGCACGGCGTCTTCGTGCACCAGGGCTTCCGCGAGTTCCTCCGCGGCCCTGAGGCGCCCCGACACCCCGACGTAGGGGCCCTTCACGCCCTGTTCGAGCGTGCCGCCGAACGCCGCCCGGTTCGCTTTCTCGACGGCGGAGCGGACCTCTGGCAACGTCACGTCGAAGGCGCGCATCCGGTCGGCGTCGGCGATCACCTGGAGTTCGGTCGGTCGGGAGCCGGTGGTGACCACCTGCGCGACGCCGGGCAGCGCGAGGAGGCGAGTCCGCACGTCCCGATCGACGATGCGCCGCAGCTCCTGCTGGGGAGTGCTGCCGTCCTTGCTCCGGTAGCCGACCAGGAGGACCTGCCCCATGATGCTGCTCACCGGCGCCATGACCGGCGTGACGCCGGGCGGCACGTCGGCGAGCTGCAGCTTCTCCGAAACGATCTGGCGGGCCCGGTAGATGTCGGCGTCCCAGTCGAACTCGGCGTAGACCGCGGACAGGCCCGGCGCGCTCGACGAGCGGACGCGGAAGATGCCGGTCGCCCCGTTGAGCACCTGCTCGATCGGCCACGTGACGAGCTGTTCGACGTCTTCTGCGACGAGGCCCGGCGCGTCGGTCAGGATCGTGACGACGGGCCGGTCGAGATCCGGCAGCACGTCGATGGGCGAGCGCAGCACGGCCAGGGTCCCGAAGACCGCCACCGTCAGCGCCGTCACGAGGACGATCAGGCGGTTGCCGAGCGCCGCACGGATGATCTGGTTGAGCATGGTCGAGGCTCCCGGTCGGGCTCAGTGGTCGTGGTGGTGGTGACCGGCGTCCGCCTCGCCGGCGTGCATCGCGAGGCCGAGCTCGAACGCGCCGGAGACGACGACGGCGTCGCCCGCGTGGAGTCCGGGGTTGTCCGATGCCTTCAGCACGACCTTGTCCTCGTCGCGGAACGCGATCCTCACCGCGAGCTCGTCGAAGCCGCCGTCGCCGTGGGGCAGGAACACGATCTGGTCCGGCCCATCCGCGGTGACGGCGGTGTTCGGCAGCACGAACGCATCCGCGATGGACTCGACGGGCACGAGCACCCGGTAGCGGGTGCCGGCCTCGAGCGCCCAGCTCCGGAACGGACTGCCTTCGCCGCGTCGCGCGACTTCGACGTTCGAGATCGGGGCGAACGCATGGATCGACCCGTCGCCGTCGGCGGACGGCGCCACGTATGCGAGCGCGAGGTTCTCGAGGGTCGGTCCGGTGTCCCGGACCAGCGGCACCGCGGTGACGAGGGAGTCGCTCGCCACCGCGTCCCGCAGCGCGCCGAGCTCGGAGCCGAGCGGGTCGACGCGGAGCATCAGCTGGCGGGGATTCCGCAGGATCGCGATCGGGTCACCGGCTTTCACCGTCGTGCCGGCTTGCACCGCCAGGTCCTCGATGTCCCAGTCCTCAGCGCCAGTCGGAGCACGCAGCAGGAACTCGGCTTCGAGCGCGCCGAGTTGGAAGAGTCGCTGCACGTCGGCGAGCCCGCTGCCACCGAGCAGCAGGGAGGCGATCTCGAGGAAGCGTGAGCCTGCGGCTGGATCGTTCGCCAGCCAGCGGGTGAGGGCTGGCTCGGCTTGGCCGTTCGTCTCGAGCTCGGCGACTGCGCCGACCGCGAGCGGGAGTTGCTGGACGGACTCGGGAAGTGCGTCGAGTAGTGTTCGTGCAGGAGCACCGAACATGCCGGCGTGCACCAGCGCACGGCGCGCGTGCTCGGCGTCGAACAGCTCGACGTCCCGTCCCGCGGCGACCGCCTCGATCTGCTCGAGCGAGAATCCGTGGCGCTCGAGCTCGTGCGCTGCGGCCGCACCACGCACCGAGGCCCGCTCGATCGCGGCCTGCAGGTCGATCAGGCGCTGCCCTGGGACCACGCGCGTCTCCCCGGCCCCCGCGGCGAACCCCTCGATCCGCTTCTGTTCGCGGGTCGCGATCGCGACCTCCGCGCGCGCTTCGCGGAGCGCCCGGATCGACGCGTGGATCTCGCCGTGTTCGGGGTGCACGAGGTGCACGGTGCGGGCGAGCACAGGGAGGGGGATCGGACTGCGCACGACGCGAGCGACGGGCTGGTCGACCGCCGCCATCTGTCCGGGGCGCAGCAGCAGTTCGACGACGACGCCGTCGACCGGGGCACGCAGTGGGACGCGGGTGTCGGAGCGTTCGACGACGGTCGCGACCAGCGTGCGGTGTCGCACCGCGTTGGTCCGCTCCAGCTTTGCCTCGACGACGCCGAGGTTCGCGAGCGTCGCCGGCTCGAAGTGGATCTCCTCCTCGTGGGGGTCCTCGGTCGCGGCGGGCTCTGCGGCGTGGTCCTCGGCGTGCTCCGAACCCTGCTCAGCGGCGTAGTAGCCGGCGGCGAGTCCGATGACCGTGCAGAGGAAGGACGCGATCAGGATGTCGGGACGTCTGGCGCTCATCGGGATTCCTCCGCAGCTCCGCCGCTGGATAGGTCGAGGATCTGTCGGTTCGTGTCTTGGTCGATGGGTTCTGCCGCGTCGCCCGTGGGCGACGGCTGGTGACCTGGAGCCGGTTCGCCGGGGAACGGCAGCAGCGGTTGTCCGAGCGCGCGCTCGAGACCGAGCCACGCTTCGAGTTCGGCGAGGCGTGCGGCCGTCGTCTCGACCTGGAGTTCCTGCACGGATCGCTGCACCTCGAGGATGCGCAGCGTGTCCACCGCACCCGCTTCTGCCTGGAGGCGGGCGAGTCGGACGTTCGCCTCGGCGGCGGGGAGGACGGAGCCCTCGAGCGCGACCCGGCGTGCCCTGGTCAGTTCGATCTCCCGCAGGCCCTGGTCGAGTTCGGCGAGAGCTGCCCGCAGACCGGCTTCGTAGGCCGCTCGCGTCCGATTTCGCTCGCCGATGGCGGCCGCGATGTTCTGCCGGTTCGCATCGAACCAAGGCACGTTGAAGCCGATCCCGAGGCCGAGCTGGTCGCGCTGCTCGCCGGCTTCCGCGGTGTAGATCGGACCGAGCTTCAGGTCGGGATACTGGCGTGCGATCTGCAGCCGGAGGTCCCGCTCGGCGAGTGCGTGGTCGGCGCGGAGGCGGATGAGTCCCGGGCGGCTGCTGCCGAGCGCATGCTCGAGTTCCGCGGCCGATGGCAGGGCCTCGGGGAGGAGGGGCAGGGCCGCCTCGTCCAGCGCATCGAATCGCGCGAGAGGCATGCCGGTCCGAGCGGCGAGGTCTCCGACGGCCCGGTTCGCGTCGAGTTCGGCCGCGAGTCGGCGGACCTCGACGCGCGCGAGGTCGAGTTCGAGGAGGCCGGCATCGAGCGCCGACGACGCGCCGAGCTCGATCTGCCGTCGGGTCAGCGCGACCGAAGCCTGCGCGACTTCCGCCCAAGCCTCGAGCTGCGTCTGTCGCAGGCGCGCCGCGGCCAGTCGGGCCCACGCGGCGCGGACCGCGAGGTACTCCTCGCGCAGGCGGAGGACCGTCTCGATGCGAGCGACTTCGGCGAGGGCGAGATTCTGTGCGTCCTGGGCCGCGAGCCTGTCCCCGAGAGGGATCGAGATCGACAGTTGGGCGAACGGCGTGACGAGGCGCGAGCTGCCGACGTCCCCACCCCATGCGGTCTGGGGGCCGAACTGCAGCGACGGGTCCGCCCAGGGCGTGAGCACCTCGGCTCGCGCGCGCGCGGCCTCGAACTCGGCGCGTGCCGAGCGCACCGCCGGACCGTGGGTTGCCATCCACTCCGAGACGGTCGCCAGCGCCATGTCCGGCGATCCCAGCTCGGGTGCGGCTCGTCTCGACATCTGTTCGGCGCCGAGGATGGACCGGTGGTCGAGCGGCGACGGTTCGTAGGAAACGCAGCCTGCGCACGCAGCGAGTGCACAGGACGCGGCCAGGCGGAGAGAGCGGGCGGTCATCGGGTTCTGGTGGGCAGAGCGCGGTCTTCCGATGGCTCCAGGGCAGGAGCCACGGCTGCATCGACTCCTCGACGCGCGCGCAGACCGCGCGCTTCGAGGCGGCGCCAGCGGCGTCCCATCGCGGAACGCCTCGCCGGCGCGCCGATCGCTCAGATCAGCAGGCGGACGGTCGCCCGGTCACGCATCGCGCGCGCCAGGTCCGGACGGCCTGCCCGCGCACGACTCCAGGGCGGGCCAGCGCGTGGCTCGGGGAGGCGTGTCGTCGCGAGACCGCAGAACGTGCACGGCGCGCTGGCGCAGAGGTCGAGCCACCCCGCGAAGTCCATCGACGGCAGCGGCGTCGCGTCCGGAACGAGATCGCGAAGCCCTTCGACGAGGACGTCGGTGCAGGGCGGGTGGGAGCCGTCCGGCAGGTCCGGGCACGGGCAGTCCAGTCCGATTCCCAGGTGCGCCGATCCGTCACGCTCGATGCAGAGGACGGCCCCGGCGCCCGGCACGAAGGCCAGGGCGACGTAGAAGATGAGGGCCCACAGGGCCCGCTTCTTGGGGGTGAGTTCCACGGCGGCGGGACGACGATAGCGCGGTCTGCCGCTTCGGCAACGTCGCTGCCCGTTGAGATGGAGTCGCGGGTCGAGACTCCGCAGCGGAGTGCCGGTGGGTGGCGACGGGGCGAGCCGAGTCGTTACCCTTCGACCCGTGCACACCCTCCTGCTTCGTGGCCTTTCGTTCTGGCTCGGACTCGTGGCCTGCGCAGCCCCATCGGCGTCCGGCGGCCGCTCAGCAGCAGTGGCAGCCGACGCGCCGCGATCCGCCGCCTACCGCTGGCTCGATGCCGTGCTCGATGCGTGTGCCAAGGACGTCGAGCGGGTCGGTGCGATGCCGACCATCCTGTCGCGGCAGATGGCGATCCCGATGACCGCGATGTTCGACGCGTGGGCTGCCTTCGACGACGTGGCGGTCGGCACCGTGCACGGCGGCGCGCTGCGTCGCCCTCCCCCGGAGCGGACGCGCGCCCATCAGGAGGAGGCGATCGCCTACGCCGTCTACCGGACGGCCGTCGACCAGCTCCCGCACTTCGCGACCGAGCTCGAGGCTGCGCTGCGCGCCGAGGGATTCGATCCGGCGAACGTCACCCGCGACCCGGCGAGTCCTGCGGGCGTCGGGAATCTCGTTGCCGATGCCGTGCTCGCGTCGAGGCATCGCGACGGCGCGAACCAGCTCGGCGACGAGCCCGGCGGTGCGAACGTGCCGTACGCGGACTACACGATGTATCTCCCGGTGAACCCACCGGACCAGATCCTCGACCCAGATCGCTGGCAGCCGATCCCGTTCGACGACGGAGCGGGAGGCGAGGTCGTCCTCGGCTTCCTGACGCCCCACTGGTACCGGGTCCGGCCGTTCGCGCTCGACTCGGCGGCCCAGTTCCGTCCGGGGCCACCGCCGCTCGTCGGCAGCGAGCAGCTCGCGGCCGAAGTCCGCGAGTGCATCGAGATGAACGCCAGCCTCGATCCAGAGCAGAAGGCGGTCGTCGAGTTCATGCGCGACGGGCCGCAGTCGACCGGACAGTCGGGTCACTGGCTGCGCTTCGCGCAGGCGATCTCGGCGCGCGATCGACAGGACCTGGATGCGGACGTGAAGCTGTTCTTCACGATCGCGAACGTCGCGATGGACGCGTTCATCGCCGCCTGGGACAGCAAGCGATACTACGACAGCTCGCGGCCGTGGACGCTCGTGCGGCACCTGCACGCGGGGGAAACGCTGAAGGGCTGGCTCGGACCCGGCAAGGGCGTGGGGGACGTGCCCGCGTCGAGTTGGCATCCCTACTCACCGTCGACGTTCGTCACGCCGCCGTTCCCCGGCTACGTGTCCGGGCACAGCTGCGTCAGCGGGGCCTGCGCCAAGGCCCTCGAGCTGTTCACCGGCAGCGACCGCTGCGGTCTCGTCGAGGAGCGCCACGCGGGCGACCTGACCGAACCCGGCTTCACCTGCCGGGAGATGCAGCAGCTCGACGGCCGACCGCTCGCCGAACTGCTCGGCGAACCCGGCATGAGCTGTGACGTTGCGCTCCAGCTGCCGACGTTCAGCGAGGTCGCGGAGCTTGCCGGGATCTCCCGCGTCCTCGGCGGCTACCACATCCAGGCGGACAACGTCGCGGGACTGGAACTCGGCCGCAATGTGGCTACGTTCACTTGGCCGCGGATTCGCGCCTACTTCGACGGCAGCGCCCAGTCGCGCTGATACTCGCCCCGCGCACGCGGGTTCGGCGCACGTCATGGCTAGGATCGCCACCGCGGCGACGCTGCCACCCACGACCTGCTGCTGATATCTCCCCCGTGCCATGATCCAACGCCTCCCGAGCCTGCTCACCCTCGTGATCCTCGTTGCCCTCCCGGGCTGTCGATGGGTCGAAGCCCGGGTGGCGGCGCGCGCTGACCACGGAGATGCCCTGCACGCCTCCGAGTGGCTGGAGGCCCATCGGAACGAGCCTCCGATGGTCCGAGCCTTCGTCCAGCGCATGCCCAAGGGGGCGGATCTCCACAATCACCTGAGTGGGTCCGTCTACGCCGAGGCCTACGTGCGCTGGGGCGCGGGCGCCGACTACTCCCTCGATCCGGAGACCAACACGCTCGTCCCGCCGTCCGCCCACGCTCCCGGAATGAAGCGCCTCCGGGAAGTCCTCGAGGACGCAACGGCCTACAGCAAGCTGGTCGATGACCTCTCCACGCGGAACCTCGCGTACGCCGGTCAGTCCGGGCATGACCAGTTCTTCGAGACCTTCGGCGAGTTCGGTGCCGTGTCCGGAGGACACGTGGATGACATGATCGTCCTCCTCGCCGACAACGCGGCCCGCGAGAACGTCCTCTACATCGAGCTGATGGTGTTGATCCAGTCCAGCCGGTTGAACACGGCCCTCGCGCAGGGGGTCCCGGGGCTGAAGGATGCGCTGGGTACGGAGCCGGGCGCCGCGCCTGCCGCGGAACCGGACTTCGCTCGTGCCTATCAGCGGTTGGAAGAAGGCGGACTGGCGCAGTGGACAGAGGAGGGCTTGGCCAACCTCGAAGCCGCGCATCGGTCCTACAGCAGCCAGCTGGACCAAGGTCGGCCCGGCCGAGAGGTCCACCTGCGGTTCCTGCAGCAATCCGTCCGCGTCATGGCGCCCGACCAGGTGTTCGCCCAGCTGGCGTTCGCCTTTGCGCTCGCCGACCGGGACCCGCGGATGCTCGGCATCAACTTGGTTGCTCCGGAGGACGACCGCATCGCCCTGCGGGACTACTCGCTGCACATGCAGATGGTCCGGTATCTGGGGCAGCGACACCCCGACGTGAAAGTCACCCTGCACGCCGGCGAACTCGCCCTCGGCCTCGTCCCTCCGGGTGACCTGGGCTTCCATATCCGGGAGGCGGTCGAGGTGGCCGGCGCGCGGCGCATCGGGCACGGCGTCGACATCTTCCTCGAGGATCGGCCGTTCGAGCTCCTCGAGCGGATGCGGAAGGAGCGTGTCGCGGTCGAGATCTGTCTGACCAGCAACGACGTCATCCTCGGCGTCCAGGGGCGGAATCACCCCTTCCTTCATTACCGAGAGGCCGGGGTCCCCACGGTCCTCGCGTCGGACGATGCGGGCGTCTCGAGGATCGACCTGAGCAACGAATACCTGCGTGCCGTCCTCGACTACGGCCTGGGCTACGCCGAGCTCAAGGAGCTGTCGCGCAACGGCCTCGAGTACAGCTTCTTGCCTGGTCCGAGCCTCTGGGCGAGCACGAGTCCCTTCACCATGGTCGAGGACTGTGCCGGCGACGTGCCGGGTGGTGGGAGCATCTCTCCCGAGTGCCGCAAGTTCCTCGACGCGAGCGAGCGGGCGACCCAGCAGTGGCGGCTCGAGGCCGCCTTCCTGGAATTCGAGCGCCTTCCGTGGCTCCAGCCATCCCGTCGATGAGCCCCGCGTTGGCTCGCTGGGCTGGCGCGCGCGGCGCTGTGGGGCTGTCGGCGACCGTCACCTCGCGGAGCTGGTGCTGACCCCCTTCGATGCGGAACAGATCACCGCGGTCGTCGAGCGCGACGCCGCGGTGACCCGATCTCGTCACGGGAGTTCGCGGATCCGCAGGTTGCGGAACGAGACCTTCGCGCCCTCCGCTTCGAGCGCGAGGTAGCCCTCGGCCGGCTGGCAGTTCTGGCCGCCGTTGACCTCTACGCCGTTCACCCACAGGCGGACCTCGCCGTTGATCGCGCGGACGTAGTAGTGGTTCCACTCGCCGTGCGGGCGGACGAGCCTCTCGTCCGGGAAGCTGCGTGAGCTGTTGGGGCTGCCCACGTGGTAGGTGGCGCCGTCTTCCTTCGCGTAGTCGATCTGTGGCCGGAACGCGGTCATCTTCGAATCGCCGACCGGGAACACGTCGCCGTGGCTCGTGAACCAGTCCGACGGGCTGCCCTTCGACTTCTCCCAGTTGGTCTCGTAGCCGAGGTCGAGGACCTGGACCTCGATCCCGCTCCGCGGGAGCGCGCCGGGCGGCAGGTCGGTGAAGGCCGACTCGGGGCACCAGACGAAGATCCCGGAGTTGCCGGCGTGCGTGTGGTGCTTCCACTCGGCGACCAGCTCGAAGTTGCGGTACACCTTCTGGCTGCGTGCGCCGCCGATCGGCCGACCGGTGCAGACGATCTCGCCGTCGACCTCGGCCCAGGTCGTGTCGTCGCCGTTGACGTTCACGAAATCCGACAGGTGGAGCTCGACCCAGCCGTGGCCCTCGCCGTCGACGTAGGCCTTCGGCAGGTCGCCGAGGAGTGCGGTGCCGACCGGCGAGAAGGCGACCGCGGTCACGCAGAGCGCGGAGAAGGACAGCAGGCGGAGCTTGTTCATGGGTAGGTGTCGGTCGATGTGGGGTCAGCGCTTGCCGGCGACGAACGCGCCGCGGAGGTCGCCGAGCGCGTAGCCGGTGGCCTGATCGTCGGGGTAGGCGTCGGCGAGCGCCGCGCGGACCGCGTCTCCGATCTGGTCGGTCGCACCGTGGCAGATCAGGCAGGCAGGCTTCGCGGCGAAGATCGGCTTGTAGAAGAAGTAGCCGTCGTCGCTGAGCCCCTCTTCGAAGGCCTCGGCGCGCTGCTCCGGCGCCAGCGCCTCGAAGCGCGCGAGGATCTCCCGCTCCGCCGCGTTCGGCGTGTTCGTCGCGGTGTTGCGGACGCGGGTCCCGATCCGTCGCACGGTCCATCCGTCCGTCGAGAAGCGCGCGGCGATCGCGGGCGCCTCTTCCTTGCAGACGCGGATCGCGGCGACCGGGCCCTCGGCCTTCAGCGTCGCCTCGAGCCGGCCCTGCAGCGCCTCCGCGACCGAGCGGATGCGGGAGGTCGCCTCACCGCGGAGGGTGGGGTCGAGGTCGCTGTCTCCCGCGCAGCCGCACAGCGTCACGGCCAGCGCGAGCGTGGCCTGTCGGACCAGTTGGTTGCACTGCATCTCTTCGCGTTCTCCGGGTGGTCAGCGTCGCTCGATGAGGTTCCCGTCCTCGTCGTAGTCCATGGGCTCGAACTGTGGCTCGGCGAGGCGGGCGAAGAGTTCGCGTGCCCGGGCGTCCGCGTCCGGAGTCTCGAGCGCGAACCGGACGAAGCCCTCGGCCTCGCGGCGTCCGACCGACAGCAGGTAGGTGCCCTGCGAGCGGTGCTGGGTCGCCGCGAGGTTGGTGACGACGCGGTAGTCGAGCTTCTCGCGGAAGCCGAACTTCTGCAGCAGGTCGAACACGTACGGACCGTCGCCCACGATGTGACGGGTGACGGGGCGGCCTTCGAGCATGTCCGGCGGGGGCTCGGCGTCTTCGGCGATGCGTGTCGGGTAGGAGCCCAGCACGACCGGCCGCGCGTGCGGCGCGCGGCGCGCGACCGCCTCGAGCGCGAGGATCGATGCGGCCTGGTGGTGTCCGTGCGTCGTGGGGGTCGGCAGATGCACGAAGACGAAGTCGTAGCGACCTTCGCCGAGCCGTGCGTCCAGGGTGCTCCGCACGAATCCCAGGTCCCAGATGTCGCGGTCGGGCCCGAGCACCTCGTTCGCATCCTGGTTGTAGCGATGGTCCTGCTGGCCCAGGAAGTCGACGTCGCGCACGCCGAGAAGGCGGCAGGCCTCGGTCATCTCCTGCTGCCGGATGCGCGGCAGCTCGCGCCGGCCGACGGCTGGGTCCGTCAGCTTCAGTCCGTAGATCCTCTCGGCGAGCAGCGAGTACTTGTAGCCGGCCTCGCCGTTCGTGATCACGACCACGTCGACGGCGCCGCCGAGGTGGGTGGCGATCTTGTAGACCGTTCCCGAGAACGCGATCTCGTCGTCCGGGTGCGCGACGACGCAGAGCGCGCGGATGCCGTCGCCGGCGACGTCGTTCAGGTGGACCCTGGTCTGCGCTCCTGCGGAGCCGAGCAGGGCCAGGGCAGTGCCGAGCGCCAGCGCAGCGCGCCCGAGGGCAGCGCCCGGGCCGGGCTCCGGAGCATCGAGGTGGGCGTGCGGCATCGGATCGGCGCTGGACGATACCCGCTCCGGCTCCGCGGCGATGCACGTGGGCGAGGCTTCGATTCCCCGGGCGCTGCGTGGTATCTACTGCGCCCCCATGGCCAAGAACGGTCTACCGATCCTCGACTTCGTCGTCCGCAACTACCAGAACTTCAACGCGCGCAGCGTCCGCGACGCGCTGTTCGCCTACTGGGACCACGTCCACAAGGGCGGGCGGATGTACTGGGCCGTGGCCGGCGCGATGTCGTCGGCCCAGCTCGGGATCACGCTGGCCCCGGCGATCCGCCAGGGGCTCGTCCACGGCCTGTCGGTGACGGGTGCGAACCTCGAGGAGTCGCTGTTCCGGCTCGTCGCGCACAACCACTACAAGGACTTCCCCGACTACCGCTACTTCACGAAGGAGGACGACACGCGGATCCTCGATCAGCGGATGCGCCGCGTCACCGACACGAGCATCCCCGAGGACGAGGCGTTCCGCGCGGTCGAGAAGATCCTCGTGCCGATGTGGAAGCAGGCGTCCGAGAAGGGCGAGCGTCGGTTCTGGCACGAGTACTTCTACGACCTCGTGCTGCAGCTCGGCCCGAAGCACTTCCAGGGCGATCCCGCCGAGTGCTGGCTGCTCGCCGCGGCGGAGAAGAACCTGCCGATCGTGGTCCCGGGCCACGAGGACTCGACGTTCGGCAACATCTTCGCGAGCCACGTCAAGCTCGGCGAGTGCAGCGCGAGCATCGTCAAGTCGGGCATCGAATACATGGGCCAGCTCTACGACGACTACCGCCAGCTGTCGAAGGGCAGGGGCTGCGGCTTCTTCCAGATCGGCGGCGGGATCGCCGGGGACTTCCCGATCTGCGTGGTGCCCTCGATCAAGTACGACCTCGAGCAGAAGGTGAAGCCCTGGGCCTACTTCTGCCAGATCAGCGACTCGACCACGTCCTACGGCTCCTACTCGGGCGCGACTCCCAACGAGAAGATCACCTGGGACAAGCTGACCGAGAAGACGCCGATGTTCGTCATCGAGTCGGACGCGACGATCGTCGCGCCGCTGCTCCTGAGCGCGCTGCTCGAGTGCCAGTCGAGCCCGGACGAGGCGTCGAAGCGGATCGCCGAGTCGCGCGCCGCGCAGAAGAAGTCGCTCGCGCGGCGCCGGTGAGCTGACGGCCCCTCGATCAGGAGAGCAGCGCGATCAGGCCCTTCGCGGCCTCGGGGATCACGGTTCCAGGGCCGAAGATCGCAGCGCAGCCCGCGGCCTCGAGCGCCGCGTAGTCCTGCTTCGGGATCACGCCGCCGGCGACGACCAGGACGTCTTCCGCGCCCGCTGCGCGCAGCGCTTCGATCAGCGCCGGTACCAGCGTCCGGTGGCCGCCCGCCAGCGACGACACTCCCACGATGTGGACGTCGTTCTCGACCGCCTGGCGCGCGACCTCTTCCGGGGTCTGGAACAGCGGTCCGACGTCGACGTCGAACCCCAGGTCGGCGAACGCGGTCGCGACGACCTTCGCGCCGCGGTCGTGTCCGTCCTGGCCCATCTTGGCGACGAGGAGGCGGGGGCGGCGACCCTCGCGGGCCAGGAAGTCCTCGCAGAGCCGGCGGACCCCGGCGACGGCCTCTCCGTCGGCTGACTCGTTCGCGTACACGCCCTGGATCGTACGGACCTCGGCCTGGTAGCGCCCGAACACCTCTTCCATCGCGGACGTGATCTCACCGACGGTGGCGCCGGCGCGCCCCGCCTCGATCGCGAGGCCGAGCAGATTGCCGTCGGTCCTGGCTCCTTCGGTGACCGCAGCCAGCGCGCGCTCGACCGTGGCCGGGTCCCGCTGCTTCCGGAGCTGCTCGAGGCGTGCGAGTTGGGCCGCGCGCACCTTCGCGTTGTCGATCGACAGCACGTCGATCGGCTCGTCGCGGTCGGGACGGTTCCGGTTCACGCCGACGATCGTGTCGCGCCCCGAGTCGATGCGTGCCTGACGTCGGGCGGCCGCCTCCTCGATGCGGAGCTTCGGCAGGCCCTGCTCGATGGCCTTCGCCATACCGCCGGCCGCCTCGACCTCTTCGATCAGCTCCCAGGCCTTCTGAGCCAGGTCGTGCGTCAGCTTCTCGACGTGCTCCGACCCGCCGAGCGGGTCGATGAGGTGGCAGAGCTCCGTCTCCTCCTGGAGGACGAGCTGCGTGTTGCGTGCGATCCGCGCCGAGTGCGCGGTCGGCAGCGCGATCGCCTCGTCGTAGCTGTTGGTGTGCAGGCTCTGGGTCCCGCCGAGCGCCGCGCCGAGCGCCTCGATCGCTGTCCGCGTGACGTTGTTCCACGGCTGCTGCTCGGTCAGCGACCATCCGGACGTCTGGCAGTGGGTGCGGAGGGCGAGGGACTTCGGGTCCTTCGCGCCGAAGCGCTCGACGATGCGGGCCCACAGGAGTCGTGCGGCGCGGAGCTTGGCGACCTCCATGAAGAGGTCCATGCCGATCGCCCAGAAGAACGAGATCCGCGGCGCGAAGCGGTCGACGTCGAGTCCGGCTGCGACGCCCGTGCGGAGGTACTCGAGTCCGTCGGCGAGCGTGTACGCGAGCTCGATGTCCGCCGTCGCTCCCGCTTCCTGCATGTGGTAGCCGGACACCGAGATGCAGTTGAAGCGAGGCATGTTCTCCGCGCACCACGCGAAGATGTCGCCGATGATCCGCATCGAGGGCCCGGGCGGATGGATGTAGGTGTTCCGGACCATGAACTCCTTGAGGATGTCGTTCTGGATGGTCCCGGTGAGTTGGGCCGGCGCGACGCCCTGCTCCTCGGCGGCGACGACGAAGAGCGCGAGGATCGGGACGACCGCGCCGTTCATCGTCATCGACACCGACACGCGGTCGAGAGGGATGCCGTCGAACAGCACCCGCATGTCGAGGATCGAGTCGATCGCGACGCCCGCCATGCCGACGTCGCCGACGACGCGCGGGTGGTCCGAGTCGTAGCCGCGGTGCGTCGCGAGGTCGAAGGCGACGCTCAGCCCCTGCTGTCCCATCGCCAGATTGCGGCGGTAGAACGCGTTGCTCTCCTCGGCGGTCGAGAAGCCGGCATACTGGCGGATCGTCCACGGACGTCCGGCGTACATCGTCGGGTAGGGCCCGCGGACGAAGGGGGCGACGCCGGGAAGCGAGTCGATCTGGGCTTCGAGCCCCGCGACGTCGCTGGCGCTCGGGATCGGCGAGACGTCGATCCCCTCGGGCGTGGGGGTCGGAGCGTCGTTCGGCAGGTCTTGGACACGGACCTCGTCGAAGCCGTAGGGGACCGCCGAGAAGTCGGGGATGCGCGTCATGGGGGCGTGAGGCTAGGGAGCGGGGCCCCGGGAGCGAATCGGAACTTCTGCCGCGGGGCCTGCTCGGCGCCGCGGCTCGCCGACAGCTATCAGCTGACGCGGAACACGTCTTCGAGCTCGGCGGCGCGGATCACGCTGCGGGTCCAGCCGAGCAGCTCTTCCATGCGGGCACCGCGGACTCGTTCCACCGTCTCTGGGGCGAGCTTCCCGAACTTCTCCGTGAGGAGCTCGAGGAGGATCTCGACGGCTGCCCGCATCGCGCCCTCTTGGAGCAGTTGGTCGTAGGTGGAGATCATCACGTGCCCCATCTCTGGGTCGAGTTCGGCCTGGATCAGGCGCTGCACTTCCTGCGGCGGCGTGTCCCTGATCCGACTCAAGTAGGTTAGCACGGCGCCGAGGAGCGCGAGGTCGCCCCCCTCTCGGTAGGCCGCCGTGAAGTGGCTGCTGAGGTCGCGGAGGAGTCTCGCGAGGTCGTGTGCGGATGAGGCCTCCCGGAGGGCGGCCAACACCAGTCGAGCCAGGGCTGTGAGCGTGCGCTCCCTGAGCTCGTCGGCTGTGGCCTTCGTCAGGTCGTCGACCAGGATGCGGAACTGGGCCAGGTAGCCGCTCATCGACTCGCCCAGCGCGCCATCCAGCTGGTAGCGGGACGCCAGGTCCTCTG